>CALPNL020000083.1 GCA_943324925.2 Chitinophaga pinensis
GTAGTAAGAATAAAAATAACAACTTTTTGTAAATTGTTTTCATACATTTTGTTTAAGTTAAAAATTGGTTTTTTTGCTTATATTTATACTTCGAATAATAAATTTATACATTATTTAACAACTTCAAAACAAAAACTTAAAATTAGGGTTACGAAAACGTGATAGTGTTGAAAAGTTTATTGATAATTTGCCATTTTAATCCTAATTTTACACATAATTAAAAAATTTGTAGACATAATTATCAAATATTAATTTATCATTTTCTCATGAAGAAAAAAATTACATTAAAACAAATTGCCAGAGAATTGGACGTTTCCATCTCAACCGTATCAAAATCATTGCGAAATAGCTTGGAAATCAGTGAAGACACAAGGCAAAAAGTACAAGCTTTTGCCAAATTTTATAATTACAAACCTAATAATATCGCATTAAGTCTAAAAAACCGAAAAACGAAAACCATTTGCATTATTATTCCTGAAATTATTCATCACTTTTTTACCACCATAATTAGTGGTGTAGAACATGTTGCCAATCAAAATGGTTACAACGTGATTATCTGCCTTTCTGACGAATCATTTGACAAAGAAGTCATCAATATGGAAATGCTTGCCAATGGAAATATCGATGGTTTTATCATGTCGTTATCCAAAGAAACTCAACAAAAAAAGGACTTTCATCATATTACCGAGGTAATTAATCAAGGGATGCCAGTGGTTATGTTTGACCGAGTTACCAACGATATCCTTTGTGATAAAGTAATTATTAATGATCATTTGGCTGCCTTTAATGCTACACAATTTTTCATTGATAAAGGATTAAAAAAAATTGCACTCATTACCACTGTTGATTATGTGAGTGTAGGAAAATTAAGAACAGATGGGTATATAAATGCCCTAAAAAATAATGACCTAAAAGTAGATGAAAGTCTCATCATTCGAATTGAAGATACGGAACATTACGAAGATTCTATTGAAAAATTATTAATAACAAAATCTCCTGAAGCGATTTTTGCAGTAAATGAATTATTTGCGGTTACAGCAATAAAAGTAGCCACCCGTTTAGGAATAAAAATACCTGAAGAATTATCAATAATTGGATTTACCGACGGATTGATTTCTAAATATTCCTCTCCAAGTATCACAACCGTTGGTCAGGACGGGGTTAAAATGGGAGCAAAAGCTGCCAAAATGCTTATCGACCGCTTGGAAGCTGAAGACATTGAAAATGAAGAAGGCGAAATTGAAGAACACTACCGAACCGAAGTTATTGAAACCGAATTGGTAGAAAGAGAATCGACAAAATCGTAATAAATTACTCCAATTTATTTTTGTTTTAAAAAAAATTATATATTTACGCCATATTATCAAAGCTTATATTTTTACTTCGAAAATTTAAAATAAGTTTTGATAAGCATCGCGCTTATCGTTCAAATCATTTTTAAAAAACGATAATGGAAAAGCGTAAATTAAGTTTCTGGGAAATTTGGAACATGAGTTTTGGTTTCTTAGGAATACAATTTGGTTTTGCTCTCCAAGGAGGATTCATGTCCCGAATTTTCCAAACTTTAGGAGCAGAACAAGAGGCAATCCCAATGCTTTGGATTGCAGCCCCACTTACAGGACTAATTGTTCAACCTATAATTGGCTATTTATCTGACAATACTTGGCATCCAAAATTTGGAAGACGCAAACCGTTCTTTCTAATTGGCGCAATTTTGAGCACTTTAGCCTTATTTTTAGTGCCTAATTCACCAACACTTTGGATAGCTTCCGGATTATTGTGGGTTTTAGACGCTTCCATTAATATTAGTATGGAACCTTTTCGAGCGCTTGTTGCCGACAAACTTCCCAATTCTCAAAGATCATATGGATTTGTAATGCAAACATTAATCATTGGAATTGGAACTTGGATTGCCAGTAATTTGCCTTGGATGTTGGATCAATTTGGTGTTCCAAATGAAGCAGACGCAGGGATTTTGCCAATGTCTGTGAAATTAGGATTTGCTATTGGCGCTTTTGTATTTATAGCAAGTATTCTGTACACCATATTTACCACTAAAGAATATCCCCCAGAAGATATTGCCGTTTTTGAAAAAGAGAAGAAACAAGCTAATTTTTTTAAAGATATTTCTATAAGTTTAAAAGAAATGCCTTCCACTATGAAAAAATTGGGACTCATCCAGTTTTTCAGTTGGTTCGCCTTTTTTACAATGTGGAGTATGGCAACGCCGGCATTAACTGAATATGTTTACCAGGCTCCTGCCCCAATCGAAAAAAACTATGATTTATCTAAAGCTGGTGAAAAAGCAGCTTTCGATGTTGCCAATACCAAATACCAAGATGCTGCAAATCTGGTAGGTTCCTCAATGGGAGTTTACGGATTGTCATCGATGGCATTTGCCCTATTGCTAACTTTTTACACTGCCAAGAGAAAAATTAACAGAAAATACATTCATAGCATTTCCCTACTGTTGGGAGGTCTTGGATTTATTATGATGTTTTATTCTCAACCAGATACCTTACTTTATTCCTTTATTTTAATTGGAATTTCGTGGGGTAGTATTTTATCCATGCCGTATGCCATGTTATCTAGCGCCGTAGATCCTAAGAAAATGGGGACTATGATGGGATTATTTAACATGTTTATTGTAATTCCGCAAATTGTTGCTGCTCTGGGAGGAATCAATTTACTATACAAACTTATAGGTAACGATTCCATTCACGCAATGACATTAGCCGGAATTTCTTTAGTTTTAGGTGGAGTTAGTACCTTATTAATTACAGATAAAAACGCCATTTCAGACTAAACACAGCATGAATAAAAAAGCCTTTATTTTCGATTTAGATGGCGTAATTGTTGACACTGCCAAATATCATTTTATAGCTTGGCAGCAAATAGCAACTCAACTAGGAATCGAATTTACATTACAAGACAATGAACTTTTAAAAGGCGTGAGCCGAGTTCGATCACTTGATATTATTTTAGAATTAGGAAAAGTGACCGCTTCGCAAGAAGACAAGAACAATTGGTTGATTCAAAAAAATGAAACCTATTTGTCCTATTTAGTAACCATGGATGAAAGGGAATTGTTACCTGGAATACTCCCAATATTAAAATTTTTGAAAGCCAACAACCAAAAAATAGCTTTAGGATCTGCGAGTAAAAACGCAAGACCTATATTAGAGAAAACAGGAATATTGAATTATTTCGATGCTATTGTTGATGGAAATGATGTTACAAATGCCAAACCCGATCCTGAAGTTTTTTTGCAAGCAGCAAGAAAATTAGGAATTGAAAATAAAAATTCAATTGTATTCGAAGATTCTGTTGCTGGAATTCAAGCCGCCAATGCTGCAAAAATGATTAGTATTGGAATTGGCGAAAAAGAAATATTATTTGAAGCCAACTATATTTTTGAAGATTCTACTCACATAAGTGAGGAATTTATCGAAATGTTAATTAAGAATTAAAAGATTCAATGATTAAAAGATTCAAAAAAATATGAGAGCAATCTTTAAATTTTTGATTTTTTCAATCTATAAATAAAAAAAAATGAACCAAGATTATATAAAGCCAAATAATTGGTCAATTATAGAAGAAGGATTTGACAAAAATAGCGTAAAATCCTCTGAGAGCCTTTTCAGTATTGGAAATGGAGCAATGGGACAACGCGCTAATTTTGAAGAAAAATATACCGGAAAAACATTTCAAGGAAGTTATATTGCGGGTATTTATTACCCGGACAAAACAAAAGTGGGATGGTGGAAAAATGGCTATCCTGAATATTTTGCCAAAGTATTAAATGCACCAAATTGGATTGGAATTGACATTGAAATCAATGGGGAGACTCTAGATTTAAACAACTGTAAAGCGGTATATAATTTCCGTAGAGAATTAAATATGAAAGAAGGTTGGTACCACCGATCTTTTGAAGCTACTTTACAAAATGACACTGAAATTTCAGTAAACATTCGTCGATTTCTATCCCTAGATATAGACGAATTAGGTGTGATAAAATATGAAATTACCCCTCTAAATAAAGACTCAAAAATTGTTTTTAAACCCTACATAGACGCTGGAGTTACCAATGAAGATGCCAACTGGGAAGAAAAATTCTGGGAACCATTATCAGTAAAAAGTTCTGGTAATGCTGGATTTGTTACTGCGCAAACTTTTAAAACTCATTTTGTAGCCACTACATTTATGCAAAATAATATTTTCATAAATGGCATTAATCAAAATGCAATTCCCGATAATAACCAATCCGATTCAGAAAAAATACAGTTTGATTATATTGTAAAAGCCAATAAAGGTGAAATGGTATCCATTGAAAAATTGGGTGGATACACCGTTTCATTAAATCATAGTGATACTGAAAGTGCTGCAGTAAATGTGATTAATACTTCTTTAGCTATTGGTTACAACCAATTATTAGAAAACCAAATTCAAGCTTGGGCTAAAATTTGGGAAATGTCTGACATCACTATTGATGGAGATATTAAAGCGCAACAAGGAATTCGATTCAATATTTTTCAGTTAAATCAAACCTATTTAGGAAAAGATTCCCGATTGAATATTGGACCCAAAGGTTTTACCGGTGAAAAATATGGCGGATCCACTTATTGGGATACGGAGGCTTATTGTATTCCATTTTACATGGCTACAAAAGATCAAAATGTAGCTCGGAATTTATTGACATATCGCTACAATCAACTGGATAAAGCGATTGAAAACGCTACTAAATTAGGTTTTAGTAATGGCGCTGCATTGTATCCAATGGTAACCATGAACGGTGAAGAATGTCATAACGAATGGGAAATTACATTTGAAGAGATTCATAGAAATGGAGCCATCGCTTTTGCGATTTTTAACTATTATCGATTTACAGGCGACTACTCCTATATTCCAGAAAAAGGTTTGGAAGTTTTGATTGGAATTGCTCGTTTCTGGCACCAAAGAGCTACTTTTTCTGCGAACAAAAATCAGTATGTAATTTTAGGTGTTACCGGTCCGAATGAATATGAAAACAACGTAAATAATAATTTCTACACCAATTATATTGCAAAATGGTGCTTGGATTATACCTACGAACAAATTCAAAAAGTAGCTTTGGAATACCCTTCAGATCACAAAAGAATTTCTGAAAAAGTTGCCATTTCAGACGCTGAATTGCAATCATGGAAAAAAGTTGCCGACGCAATGTATTTCCCTTATTCCAAAGAATTGGATGTGTACTTGCAGCAAGATGGTTTTTTAGATAAGGAATTAGTAAGAGTTTCTGATCTTGATAAAAGCCAACGTCCAATCAATCAAAAATGGTCTTGGGATAGAATATTGCGTTCCCCTTACATAAAACAAGCAGACGTATTACAGTGTTTTTACTTCTTTGAAGATCATTTTTCGAAAGAAGAATTACAAAGAAATTTCGAATTCTACGAGTCTTTTACCGTTCATGAAAGTTCACTTTCTCCTTGTGTTCACTCCATTCAAGCTGCTGTTTTAGACAAAATGGATATGGCCTATACTTTTTATTTAAGAACTTCAAGATTGGATTTAGATGATTACAATAAAGAAGTGGAAGAAGGTTGTCACATCACTTCTATGGCCGGAACTTGGATGAGTATTGTAGAAGGTTTTGGCGGAATGAGAGTCAAAAACGACTGTCTGCATTTTGCGCCTAAAATCCCAAAAGAATGGGGCGGTTATTCTTTCAAAATCAATTTCAGAAATCAAATTCTAAAAGTTACCATTGACCAATCTGAAACTAAATTTTCATTAGAAGGAAATCAAAGTATTTCCGTTATTGTTAATGGAAAAGAAGTAATTGTAGAGCCAAATAATTTAATAACATTATAATTTATATCCAATGAAAAAATTAATTCAAGTCCTATTTGTCTTATTAATTTCTATAAATAGTAGTATAGCGCAAGAGTTGAAATCGCCAAATGGAGAATTTTCAATGTCTTTTTCTTTATTAAAAGACGGCACTCCTACCTATGAGCTTTCCTATAAAAATAAGCCAATAATTAAATCTAGCAAGTTAGGATTTGAACTTAAAAATGATAAAAACTCGTTATTAAATGGTTTTGTTATTACCAATTCGAAAACGGCTACATTCGATGAAACATGGAAACCAGTTTGGGGTGAAGTGGCTCAAATTAGAAATCATTACAATGAATTGGCGGTTACCTTAAATCAAAAATCTACTGATCGCTTATTAGTAATTCGCTTTCGTTTATTTGATGATGGATTAGGATTTAGATACGAATTCCCAGAACAGAAAAACCTAGTTTATTTTGTAATTAAAGAAGAGAAAACACAATTTGCACTGACAGGAAATCATACAGCAAATTGGATTTCTGGTGATTACGACACTCAAGAATACGATTATACCACTTCTAAATTATCAGAAATTAGGGGATTATCAGGAAAAGCAAGATCAGAAAATGCTTCGCAAACTTGGTTTTCAGATACTGGAGTTCAAACAGCTTTAATGATGAAAACTGCTGATGGAATTTACATCAATTTGCACGAAGCGGCATTGATCAATTATTCTCTTATGAACCTGAATTTGGATGATAAAAACATGATTTTCGAATCGTGGTTAACGCCAGATGCTAAAGGCGATAAAGGTCATATTCAAAGCCCGAGTAATTCTCCATGGAGAACTATTATCGTTAGTGATGATGCCCGTGAAATTTTATCTTCTAAAATGACATTAAACCTAAATGATCCTTGTAAAATTGAAGATACTTCTTGGATTAAACCGGTGAAATATGTTGGTGTTTGGTGGGAAATGATTACTGGAAAAAGTTCTTGGTCGTATACCAATGATTTTCCTGCAATTCAATTGGGTATTACCGATTATTCAAAAGCTAAACCAAATGGAACTCATGCTGCAAATACCTCTCATGTAAAAGAATATATTGATTTTGCTGCTAAAAATGGTTTCGATGGAGTATTAGTTGAAGGTTGGAATCAAGGTTGGGAAGACTGGTTTGGCCACGAAAAAGATTTTGTTTTTGATTTTCTAACTCCTTATCCAGATTTTGATGTGAAGGGAATTCACGAATATGCAAAATCTAAAGGAGTGAAAATGATCATGCACCATGAAACTTCAGGTTCAACTAGAAATTATGAGCGCCATATGGACAAAGCTTTTAAATTCATGAACGACAACGGTTATGAGGCGGTTAAAAGTGGTTATGTTGGACCAATATTACCTATTGGCGAACACCATTATAGCCAATCGATTATAAATCATTACCAATATGTAATTGAAAAAGCTGCCGATTATAAAATTATGGTCAACGCTCACGAAGCGGTTCGTCCAACGGGAATTTGCAGAACTTATCCAAATATGATTGGAAATGAAGCAGCTCGTGGAACAGAATTTCAAGCTTTTGGAGGATCAAAACCAAACCACGTTACTATTTTGCCATTCACAAGATTAATCGGTGGACCAATGGATTATACTCCTGGAATATTTGAAATGGATATTAAAAAATTCAGTCCAAATAACAATTCCCATGTCAATAGTACCTTGGCCAATCAATTGGCATTGTACGTTACCATGTATAGTCCGTTGCAAATGGCGGCTGATTTAATAGAACATTACAATCAATTTCCAGATGCTTTTCAATTTATAAAAGACGTCGCTTTGGATTGGGAAAATAGTGTTTATCTAGAAGCAGAACCTGGAGATTATATTACGGTTGCCCGAAAAGCAAAAGGAACTAATAACTGGTTTATTGGTAATGTTAATGGGGAATCGCCAAGAACATCAAATATTAAATTGGACTTTTTGGACAAAGGAAAAAAATACACTGCTACTATTTATGCAGATGGAAATGGAGCACATTATAAAACCAACCCTCAATCGTATGTAATTCGTAAAATGACAGTTACCAATACTACGAAATTATCTCAATTATCTGTTTCAGGTGGTGGTTACGCAATTAGCATTATTGAAAATAAATAATTTATCATGAAAAAAATCATTTTAGTCTTCACATTACTATTCAATTTCTTATCATTCGGTCAAATAGACCGAGTTGAACCGCCTTTTTGGTGGAGCGATATGAATTTATCTGAAGTTCAAATTATGTTTTATGGGAAAAATATCAACCAAAATGAAATTTCGGTTTCTAAAGGATTGACCATTAAAAGCGTACAAAAAACAGAAAATCCAAATTACCTTTTTGTTACCGTTGATACTAAAAATGTAGCGGCACAAGAATTTGTATTTACATTTAAAAATGGTAAAAATACTTTTACTCAAAACTATTCCCTTAAAGCACGAAAAGAAAATTCTAAATTCAGAAAAAGCTACGATTCTTCAGACGTAATTTATCTAATTATGCCGGATCGTTTTGCAAATGGAAATCCA
>CALPNL020000084.1 GCA_943324925.2 Chitinophaga pinensis
CAGCTGAAATCGTATATACTTTTCCAGTCGTATAACCAGTAATAGATCCAGTTCCTGCAAATGTTCCTGAAATTGTAATTTTATTTCCAACTACAAGTCCGTTTGTATTAGTCATTGAGGCACAAGAAAATTGACCTCCAGTTCCAGTAATTACTACACCTGAAAGGGTTGAAAGTCCATAATCAGCAGTACCTGTTGGCGCTGTAGTGGAGGTTCCAGCAACTGTAACTTTCCAAATCCTAACTACGGGTGAGGTACCAGTATTATCAGTATGATAGAGCAAGTCATTAACATTGTATGCAGTACCAGCAGCCCATTGCGAACCATAACTGTCTGCTGTTGGAGCTGAAAGAATTGTTTGAACTGTGGATTGCGCATTGGCATTACCAAAAAATAAAAATAATATTGCACAAATTAAAGTGTTAAAAGAAAAACTTAAAGTTGAGGATTTTGTTTTTGATAGTAAAATTAATTTCATAATCTGTTGGTTTTGGTTTGTTAATGAGGTTCTAAAATTCGAAAACGTTATAGTAGGCAAAATTAAAATTAATAATTAGTTTTGAAAAATAAATCAATGATTTTTTAAAAAAATTAGGAATTAAATCTAAAAAAAGGTGTATAGGTTATAATGCTATAACAAATGTGTTAATTTTAATTTTTTAAATACATTTAATTTAACAGAATGCTTAATTTTAAAAAAAGGTAAATAAAAAAAATGAAAATTAACTTTTAAACAACCATTTTACTTTTACTATTAATAAATATTAAAAAAGTAGGTGCACCGCATCCTCCGACATTAATACTGCATCATGTCCTGAATTGGCAACTGTATGAAATTGCCAATTAAAAGTGGCATGGGTAGAGTTAGCGTAAATTTGACTTTTTGAAAAGAAATAGTTGGCTCTATCAAGTCTATTTAATCCTTGCAAATCACTTTCTGTGTTGTGACGAAGTGATGGGTCAGAACCATTATTATCCAAACTTCCAACAGTAATAAATAACTTTTTACTAAAATAATTATTTGGACTTATAGCCGTTATTGGGCAATTCATAATTCCATAAGGATAATTTGCAGCTCCATCTGGAACAGTATACCAACCACTATTTGCAGCAATTGCTCTATTGTATCTAGCATTTGGCTTTATTAACACGAATCGATGAACAAATTGTCCTCCACCAGAATGACCAAACATATCATAAGTAGGGATCGCACTTCCTGAATTGGCTTTGATATAATCAAATAAAGGTTCAATCATTGAAAAGGTCCAAACATTCTCGTTGTTTAAAGTTTGTGAAGTAGGAAAATTTCCATCTTGGTATACATTTCCTATTTGATAAGAACTTCCTCCAGGAAAATCGATACTATTAAATTCAGGCGCAAATACCATAAATCCGTATTGATTTGAGGCATTAATCCATATGTTTCGATAATCGCTTGCATTTCGTTCATCTCCATGAAACACAATTACAATTGGCATATTTGAACGATTTCCAGAGGGAATATTATAGAAAACATTAATTGGTTTTTGAGGCAACCCAGAATAGGTAAAAACAAATTGATTTGACCCAGAACTTAATTGATTATTTAATTCTGTAGAAGCTTTATCTTTCGAACAAGAAACGAAAAGTAAAACTAAAACAAAAAATATTGAAGTTTTAATGAAATAATTTTTCATAATTTAATAACAATTTAAAAAAAAACTTGATGATTGCATAATTAGTTTACAAGATTACAAAAAAATAATTAAGTGTTAATTATTTATATATATATTTGTTTTTTTATAATTATTTTAAAACAATAATTCTATTTTTAATTTTTTGTTTTAACACTATAAAATAAATGAAATATAAATAATAATTATTCCTAAATCTCCTTTTTATAATGAAACCATTTTACAAATATTCATTAAAATTTTCTGTATTTTTTTTACTATCATGCATTATATCTTGCTCAACCGAAGATGTAAGCCCATTTCCACCTACAATTGGAACTTTTACTGTCCCTGCAAAACGAATGGGTAGTTTGCCTTTTTTATTAACTCCACCAACTTCAAATAGTTCGGGTTCTTTTTCCTACACTTGTGCGGATCCTTCAATTGCAACAATTAGTGGATCAACTGTAACGGTTGTTGGAATTGGCACAACTACAATAACAGCTACTCAAACTGCAGATGGTGGTTACGGTTCAGGATCAGTTACTGCAACATTCACAGTTTCTCAATTAGAACCTCCAACAATTGGCGTGTTTAATGTTCCTTCCAAAATTATGGGAAGTGCTCCTTTTCAAATAATTCCTCCAACCTCAAATAGTGGTGGTGCTTTTTCATACACTAGTAGTAATACAGCCGTTGCAACAATAAGCGGGTCTACAGTTACTGTTGTGGGTGTTGGAACTTCAACTATTACAGCAACTCAAGCTTCATTTGGAACATTTGCTTCAGGTAGTACAACTGCTACATTTACAGTTACAACTAATATTCCAGCAGCAAATATTGCTTCTGATAATTTTGACGCAGCAGCTGGAACTGCTTTAACAGCAAATGGCTGGGTAGCTCATAGTAGTACCACGACTAACCCAATTTTAACCACTTCACCAGGACTTTCATTTCCAAACTATTTTGGATCTGGAATAGGAAATGCTGCTAGTGTAACAAGTATTGGTCAAGATGTTTCTTTGCAGTTTACTTCAGTTTCATCAGGAACTGCTTATGCTTCATTTCTTGTAAAAGCGGCTGCATCTCCTTTATGTATTGATCAATATTTCTTTGGTTTTGGAAATAATGATGTTGCAGATACAGCTTATAGAGGCAAGTTAATTATCAATCAAGATGCTACAAATCCTGCCAAATTCAAATTTGGATTTGCAGCTAATTTAACCAATAGATATACAACAAATCTTTATGATTATGGAACTACTTATCTTGTAGTTATTAAATATAAAATTATTGGACCAACTGTTACAAATATTAACGGAAACCTTGGTCGTGATGAAATGAGTTTGTATGTTTTTGACACTACTTCCAGCTATCTAACTGAACCTACAGTTTCAACTATAGGTATTGAAGATACTGCTTCAGTAGATATTCTGCCTGGTAGAGTAGTACTTAGACAAGACAATACCAATTCCCCAAATGTTATTATTGATGGATTGAGAGTAGATAGTTCTTGGAATCTTAGAAATTAATTTGATAAAGTTAGAAACAAAAATGAAGAATCTAAAAAGGATACTAACTTTAAGTATTTTACTGGTTTTGGTTGTAGAATATTCAAATGCACAAGAAATTGTACTAAACAAATATAAATTTGGAGAGGGTTTGGGCTTTTCAGGAAAAGACAATAATTACAAAATGGAAATTTCAGGATATCTTCAGCCTTACACCGAAAGTAAAAAATATCTTGATAATGACGATGCTACATCATATAATAGAATGAGAATGAGAAGAGCTCGTTTGCAATTTTCAGGAAGTTCGAAAAAAGAAAAAATATCATATCGATTACAATTTGATTTAACTGGTGGTGACGAAAGTGATACCCCTGTTGGAAGTTTAGTTTATGATGCCTGGATTGGATATGATTTAACCAAAAGAATAAAACTAACTTTTGGACAAAAAGCAACTTCTACCGACAATCGTGAATTAGGAATGCGTTCAAGCACTTTGCAATTAGTTGAAAGAAGTCCAGTTTCTGCAGCATTTGCATCTGTTCGTGAATTTGGATTTTTTGCTGAATCTACTTACAAAGTATCCAAGCAATCGTATATTAAGCCAGAATTTGCTATTACAAATGGTGATGGATTAAATGTTTTTGGAAAAGACCATGGAGGTTTAAAATACGGTGGAAGAATTGATTATTTACCCTTTGGATTATTCAATAATTTTGGGCAATACCGTCAGGCTGATTTGGAAAGAGAATTAACTCCAAAATTTGTAATAGGCGCTAATTATAGCTATAATGTTGGAATTAGCGACCGTAGAGGAAGTGAAAGCGGAACCATATTATATTTGGACAATCAAAACAATGAATTGTTACCAGATTACTTGAAATATGGTATTGATTTTTTATTTAAATACAGGGGTTTTTCACTTTTAGGAGAATATGTAAATGCCTCTGCCAAAGTTCCAAGCGAAATTACAAAAAGAGTTCGTGTAGATGGAACAACAGCAACTTCTTTTTTAGTTAACGGAATTCAGGATGTGGATAGTTATATTAAAGGCAGAATGATGGTTGGTGAGGGTTATAATCTTCAAAGCGGCTATGTTTTTAAAAATCGTATTTCAATAGATGGTCGAGTTGCCTTTTTAAAACCTGAAACTAATTCATTTTTAAATAACGGAACGTATTACAATCGGTCTAATTATTATACCTTAGGAATTACCAAATACTTAGCTCGAAATTATGGGGCTAAAATCCAATTGGATTGCACTTATATCAATGCTAAACCAGGATCTAATGATATAAATGGAAATTTGATAAAAGGAAATGAATTTATAACCCGATTAATTACTACTATTTCATTTTAATATTATGATCAATAAAATCAAATTACTGGTTTTTTTAAATCTGATTGTTTCTCCAATGTTTGGACAATTCAATCCACAAAATGATGAAATAACAAAAAAGTTTTTTCCTGATTCTGAATTGGACATTCATACGCCTTCATTTTCTAAAAAAGGGTTTACCAATTATGATGATATGATGTTGTATCTTAACAAGTTGGTTGCAGATCACCCAAAAGAAATTACTCTTTCCTTTATTGGCGAAAGCCAAAAAAATAAAAAAATTCCAATGGTAGTTTTGAATAAAGACAATGGAAAAGAAAAAGTAAAAGTTTGGTTTCAAGGCGGACTTCATGGCGATGAACCTGCAGGAACTGAAACAATGTTATTTTTATTAGACAAAGTACTCAATGATCCTAAATATTCATATTTATTAGACAAAATTACTCTTTCAATAGTTCCAATGGCCAACATTGATGGTTATGAAAAACTCGATCGTTATGCTGCTAATGGTTTGGATTTAAATAGAGACCAAGTGAAATTGATGTGTAAAGAAAGTAATTTCTTGAAAAAAGCATTTAGTGATTTTGGAGCAGAAGTAGCAGTTGATTTTCATGAATACCGACCATTCAGAAAAGAATTCGGATTGCTAGGAACAGACGGAATTTGTTCAATATACGATGCGATGTTTATGTATTCAGGTAATTTGAATTTACCTCAAAACTTAAGAAGTTATACACAGAATGTTTTTGTTGGTAATGCCAAAAAAGTATTAGAGTCCAATAATTTCATTTATAGAGATTACATAGCTAGTGTGAAACACAATAATGAAGTTCATTTTAATCAATGTACTACAGAGGCAAGATCAAGTACAACTTCTTACGCTTTAACCAATTGTATTTCTTCTTTAATTGAAATTCGTGGAGTAAATCTTCATAAAACATCATTTAAAAGAAGAATAAAAACCACTTTTTTAATTGCAACATCATTTTTAAAAACAGTTTATGACGATGCCTCAAATATTAAAGAAGTTCTTAGGCTTTCTAATAATGCAAAACCGGAGAACTTAGTAGTTGTTGCCAATAAACCTAAGGAAAATCAAACAATTAGAGCGATAAGTTTAAAAGATAATTCAGAGATTTCTTTGGATGTAAAAGTCAATAATGCTTTAAAATGTACTCCTGTTTTAGAAAGAAAAAGACCGGTTGCTTATTTAATTCTTCCAGAACAAAAAATCCTAGTTGATAAATTAATTATTCTAGGATTAAAGGTAGAAGAACTAGCTGAAGATAAAAAAATAAAAGTAGAATCTTATACTGTTTCATCAATATACGTTAATCCAGATGAAGAAGAAGGTTATAATTCTCAAAAGGTAGAAACAAGCGTTTCTAAAATAGAAAAATCTTTTCCAAAAGGAACATTTATTGTTTATTTGGATCAAAAAAATTCAAAAATGGCAACTGAAGTATTAGAGCCAGAAAGCGAAAATGGGTTTATCAAATTTGAAACTCTAAAAGTTATTAAAAATCAAGAATTACCAATTTATAGATACTTAACCAATGAAAAAATATAAAACAAAAATGAAATTAAATGCAATTGCTACGGCATTAATTATATTTATAGGATTTACCAGCTCTGCACAAGTTGAAATTAAAACAGAATCAAAAGAATTTCAGTTGGGTGACGGCTTAGGTTTTAATGTTAATGATGGTGACTATAAATTTAATATTAGTGGATTTATACAAAGTGTTATTAAATATGAAAAAACAGATGGAGCTGTTGCTAGTAATTATATGAATGCTAGAAATACCTATTTATCTATTTCTGGGAGTATGTACAAGGAAAAAGTTTCTTTCTTAATGCAAAATAATTTCAGCAATGGAAAACCTTTATTGGATGCTTGGGTAGCTTACTCTCCAATTTCAAATATGAAAATTACTTTTGGACAAAAACAAACCTTTACTAATAATAGAGAAATGACTTTCTATGAAGACAAACTTCAATTTGTTGATCGAGGAATATTTAGCTCAGAATTTAGTAATACAGGTCGTGAATTTGGAATGTTCTTTGAAAGTCAATTTGGTTTAAAATCTATAATTATAAAACCTAAATTTTCTATAACTTCAGGAGATGGGGTAAATTCTTTTGGTGCAAATTCAATAGATGTTGACAAAGGAGGTTTAAAATATGGTGCTCGTTTAGATTTATTACCATTAGGCAAATTTAAACCAGGTAACGACGGTTATATTGCCGATTTATTACATGAAGATACATTCAAAATACTTACTGGTGCTACTTATAGTTTTAACAATGGAGCAAGTAATAGAGTAGGAGAAGGTCATGGCGACTTTGTATTTTATGATAAAGATTTGAAACAAAAATTACCAGATTACAGAAAATGGTATGGCGATATTCTAATAAAATATAAAGGATTTTCATTATTAGGGGAATATGTAAATTCCTCAGCTTTATCACTTGAAGGATCTTATTTAAATTCTACAGCGACAATCCCTTTATTCATGACTGAAATTAGCAACTATTTGGTTTTGGGAAATGGATATAACATTCAAAGTGGGTACGTAACTAAATCCGGACTTTCATTGGATTTCAAATATGAAAAATTAACCAAGGAGTTTACTAAAACTTCTTCTTTATTGGCAAATCAGGATTCCATGACAATTGGAATAACTAAATATTTAAAAGGTAACAATTTAAAAATACAATCTTCAGTTTCAACAAGAAACACAGAACAATTTAATACTGTTTTAAATGCCAATGAGAATGTTAAAACCCTAACGGCACAGATTAGTTTTCTAGTAGTTTTTTAATATTAAATATTCCAATCAATGAATCCGACTTCAAAAGCAAATAAGGTCTTCTTTTCAATAATTTCAAATTTAACCTTTTGGGTTTTAATTGCAATTTTGATAGGTATTTTCGTGGGTCATTATTACCCAGATAATGGAGTCCAAATGAAGGTTGTTGGAGATGGATTTATTAGTATTATCAAAATCTTTATTGTTCCAATTATATTTCTAACCATTGTTTTAGGAATTGGTGGAATGGGCGATTTAAAAAAAGTAGGGAGAATTGGAGTTAAATCATTGCTCTATTTTGAAATTGTTTCTACAATTGCTTTAACCATTGGAATAATTGTTGGCTATTTAGCTCAACCCGGAAAAATTGACAAAACAGGTTTAGATATTCAAGATGCGAGTAAATATACCCAAAGTTCAAGTGAGGGATTTAATTGGGTTTCCTTTTTCATGAGCAATACGACGCTTCAAGTTTTAATAGTAGCAATTATTGTGGGTATTTTATTGAATTATCATTCAAAAAGACAGCAAATAGTTGATTTTTTATATAAATGTTCTAAAGTTGTTTTTAAAGCATTAAAATATGTCATGTATCTTGCTCCAATTGGTGCATTTGGAGGTATGGCTTATACAGTTGGAAAATTTGGATTACACACCTTAATTCCACTAGGAAAACTGATGCTTACAGTATATGTTACTATGTTTATATTTATATTTCTTATTTTGGGAGGTATATTAAAATATTATAAAATAAACATTTGGCATTTTATAAAATATATTAAAGAAGAATTACTCATTGTTCTTGGAACTTCATCATCAGAAGCGGCGTTACCCAATTTGATGGATAAATTAGAAAAAATAGGTTGCAGTAAATCTGTTGTTGGACTAGTTGTTCCAACTGGTTATTCCTTTAATCTTGATGGAACCTCAATTTATTTATCAATGGCCATAATATTTTTAGCTCAATTGTACAATGTTCAACTTTC
>CALPNL020000085.1 GCA_943324925.2 Chitinophaga pinensis
AACAAACAAATTTTAAACCACAATGAGAAAACACTTACTTATTTTGACATTGTTTTTTTGCAGCGTTTCGTTTGCACAAAAAGTAGTTTCAGATTCAATTAAAAAGAACACAGTATTAGATGAGGTTGTAGTCTCTGCTTCTAGAACTCCTGAAAAAGTTTTACAGTCGCCAGTTACAATTGAAAGAATGGGACTAAAAGACATTAAAAAAACAGCATCTCCTTCTTACTACGACGGGCTAGAGAACCTAAAAGAGGTTCAAATGAACACCAGTAGTTTAACCTTCAAATCAATCAACACTAGAGGTTTCGCAACAGTTGCAAACGTTAGATTTATGCAATTAGTGGACGGAATGGATAACTCCTCTCCGTTACTAAACTTTGTGTTAGGTAACATGATTGGAATTTCTGAAGTTGACGTTCAAAGCGTGGAATTATTACCTGGAGCCTCTTCTGCATTGTATGGTGCAAATGCCTTTAATGGTATTTTATTCATGAACAGTAAAAACCCATTTACTAGCGAAGGAATAAACGGTTATGTAAAATACGGACAAACTAGCCAACAAGCGGCTGGAGTAAATAGTTTTGCAGATTATGGTGTGAGAGTAGCTCATAAATTTAATAACTATTTTGCTGCTAAAGCAAATTATACTTACATGAAAGGTACCGACTGGTACGCTACCAATTATGATGATAAAACTGTAGCTGGTAGAGACAGAAGTAACATCAATTATGATGGTATCAACGTTTATGGTGATGAAGTTACAACTAACATCAAAGGAGTAGGACAAGGTTTAGCTGCTGCTGGCTTAATTCCTGCTTCAACAGTAAATTTATTGCCAAATGCCAATGTAAGTAGAACTGGTTATAAAGAAATTGAATTAACTGACAACGTTGCATCCAACACTAAATTAGATTTCTCTTTACACTTAAGACCTTTTGGAAATGAAAATTTAGAAGTGATTTGGCAAAGTAAATTTGGATTTGGTAATGCCGTTTACCAAGGAGCCAACAGATACTACTTGAATAACTTTTTCATGCAACAACATAAATTAGAATTTAAAGGAAAGAACTTCTTTGTAAGAGGTTATACTACCACTGAAGACGGTGGAAATTCATACGATATGTTATTTACAGGGATCAACATCAACAGAAAATGGAAAGATGATAGAACTTGGTTCGGTCAATATGCCGGAGCTTATATTCAATCAACATTAGCTGGCGCAACTCCTACTGCAGCGCATCAAATTGCAAGAAATACAGCTGATACAGGAAGATTAATTCCTGGTACCGATGCGTTTAAAACTGCATTTACTGAAGTAACTTCTGAAGCAAGTGTACTTTCTGGGTCTAAATTAGTAGACAACTCTAGAATTTATCACTCGGATGTAAATTACAATTTTAAAGATCAAATTAAATTTGCAGAAATTCAAGTGGGTGGATCTTACCGATTGTATGAATTAAATTCTCATGGAAGAATATACACTGATGCCAATGGCGTAATCAATTATAACGAATACGGTGCCTACACACAATTACAAAAGAAATTAATGGAGGACCGTTTGAAACTTTCAGGGTCTATTCGTTATGATAAATCTAAAAACTTTGAAGGTAACTATTCACCAAGAATTTCTGCCGTTTACTCCGCAGGTGAAAATAAACAACACAATTTTAGAGCTTCTTTTCAAACCGGTTTTAGAAATCCATCTACTCAAGATCAATACATCGGATTTAATGTAGGGAGCGCAATTTTACTAGGTTCTGCTCCTGATAACTTAATCCGTTACACTGAAACTTTACCAGTAAGTACTCCAGTAGGTCAATTATTTGCAGGAGGAACTAGTGTAGTTATGAATGGTTTAAATGCTTACAATAACTCCTATACTGCTGCTTCTGTAGCTGCTCTATCGGCTACTGGAAACCCAGCAGCTTTGAAAAAAACAAGCTTAGATTATGTTAAACCTGAAGAAGTAAAAGCAATTGAATTAGGATACCGTTCGGTAATTAGCGATTTTTCTTTTGATGTTAATGGTTATTATAATGTTTACAATAACTTCATTGGTAACATTAACGTTGTTGCTCCTTATTACGGTAAAGCTATGGATTCTCCAAGCGCAACTGGCGGACCAACTGATCTTGGAACTCAATCCATTCATGCATTACAAACTGGAAATTACAGAGCTTATCAATTGTATACCAATACTAAAATTGAAATTAAATCTCTTGGTTTCGGACTTGGACTTTCTAAAAAAGTATATAAAGATTTCGAATTTGGCGTGAATTATAACTATGCTGAATTTAATTTTGATCAATCTCAAGATGAAAGTTTTGAAGCTAGTTTCAATACCCCAAAACACAGAGTAAAAGCGTCTATTGGAAATGAAAAATTATTCAAAAATATTGGATTTAATGTAAGTGGAAGATGGAACAGCGAGTACTTATGGCAATCAACAATGGCTGATGGTTTAATCCCTTCTGCAACTGTAATTGACGCTCAAGTAACTTACAATGTTCCAAGCATGAAATCTGCTTTCAAAATTGGGGCTGCTAACCTAGGAGGAAAAGAGTACTTCCAAGTATTAGGAGCTGGATTAATAGGTCAACAAATTTTTGCTTCTTGGACTATTAAACCATAATTATTATTAATATAAAAACATACGTTATGATAAAAAATTTCAAATGGGTTGTATTGGTTTCTTTGACCTTTATGGCATGTACAAATGACGATACTGTCACTACTGGTGAAGCGCCAGTAACTGCAGGAACTGCAGATTTTTCGAAATATGTAGCTTTAGGTGATTCTTTTGCTGCTGGATATTCTGATGGTGCATTATTTAAAAAAGGGCAAGAAAATTCTTACCCTAATTTACTAGCACAACAATTTGCTGCCGCTGGAGGTGGTGTTTTCTCTAGTCCATTCATGGCCGCAGACAACGTTGGGGGATTCTCAGCAGGGGGTGTTCAAGTAGTCTCTCAAAGATTGTATCTTGAATCTTCTTCAGGCTCGCCAACACCAACATTGGTTCCTGGAGTTTCAGCAAATACTCTTACAGAGCGTTTAACAGGTACTTTTAATAATATGGGTATTCCTGGAGCTAAGAGTTTTCACTTACTTTTCAATGGTTATGCGCCTTTAAATCCTTATTTTAAAAGAATGGCTTCTTCTACAACCGCAACTGTTTTAGGAGATGCATTGGCTCAAAACCCTACCTTCTTTTCTTTATGGATTGGTGGGAATGATGAGTTAGGTTATGCTACTAATGGTGGTGTTCCAACTTCTCAAGATGCTGTAAACGGAAATGACTTAACTCCAACCGCTAATTTTACAGCGGCTTACAATGCTTTAGCTACTCAGCTTTCAGCAAACGGAAGAAAAGGAGTGGTTGCGAATTTACCTTACGTTACTGCTTTACCTTATTTTACAGCTGTTCCCTTTAATGCTGTTCCGCTTAATGCTGCAACTGCAACACAATTAAACAGTGGATATGCACAATATAATGGTGGCTTAGTAGTAGCTCAAACAATGGGATTAATCTCAGCTGCAGAAAAAACAAGAAGAACGATTACTTTCGCGGCAGGACAAAATGCGGTAGTAATGGTGGATAGCTATTTAACTAATTTAAGTGCTCTTGGTTTACCTTCCTACAGACAAGCAACCAGTGCAGATTTATTAGTATTGCCTTCTAGATCAATCATTGGAACAGCAGTTGGCGGTAATCCAGCTCAAGTTAATGGTGTTTCAGTGCCACTAGAAGATAAATGGGTACTTTCATCTGATGAAGTTGCTGAAGTTAAAGCAGCAACTGATGCCTATAATTTAGTTATTCAAGCGGCTGCAACTGCAAATAACTTAGCATTTGTTGATGCTAAAACTGTTATGGACCAGTTGAGTACTACAGGACTAAATTTCAACACCTATAATATGACTTCAACTTATGTTACTGGAGGAGCTTTCTCTTTAGATGGGGTGCATCCAAGTGCTAGAGGTTATGCTTTAATTACCAACTTGTTTATTGATGCAATTAATGCTAAATACGGTTCAACATTAAAGAAAAAAGACGGTAGAGACTTTGAAATTTTATTTCCAAAAGTAATCAACTAATCTATATTACTAAAATAATTAAAGAGTCCAAAATTAATTTTTTGGACTCTTTTTTTTTATTCCATCCTCAATCTTAGTTGAAAATAATTTTTCCTTATTGTATAATTATTTAATTTAGCGAGAAATAACACTTTCATGAAAAAACCATTAGTAGCGTTTTTATTTTTTTGTTTTATGGCAGTAAGTGCTCAAGATTCCGTTTCTGAGATCAGCAAAATTGCAGCATCAGAAATGAAATCTGCCAAAAAGAAAATGAATTTGGAAGTCAATTCAAATACTCAAAATTATGATATTACGTATCATAAATTAGAATTCAATGTTGATCCTGCGATATATTTCATTTCAGGAAAAATAACAACTACTTATACTGCTCTTGCTAATATGAATACACTTACTTTCGATCTAAGCAATACTTTAATTGTAAGTAGCGTGAAAATAAACAATGTGAGTCTGGCCTATACCCAAAATACAAATGAATTAATAATTACACTTCCTACAACGCAATTAATAGGTACTCAAGCTACAGTAGAAGTAATCTATTCTGGTGCACCTCCTCAAAACGGATTTTTTGCTTTTACAAGTACCACTCACGGACCAAGTAATACTCCGGTCATTTATACTTTATCAGAGCCCTATGGTGCTCGAGATTGGTGGCCTTGTAAACAAGATTTAAATGATAAAATAAATTCCATTGATGTCTACATTACTGCTCCTTCACAATATATTAGTGTTTCCAATGGAATAGAACCAGAAACTCCTATAATCAACGGGAATTTAAAAACAACACATTTCCGTCATAATTATCCTATTCCTGCCTACCTTATTTGTATGGCGGTGACCAATTATACTATTATCAATCAAACTGCAGGGACTGCACCAAACACCTACCCTATCATCAATTACATCTATCCAGAAAGTGATAATTCATCACTTAGGACACAAATTTTACAAACTCCACTTCTATTAAATTACTTCAGTTCATTATTAGAAAATTATCCTTTTGCCAATGAAAAATACGGTCATGCACAATTTGGATGGGGTGGCGGAATGGAACATACCACCGTTTCATTTATGGTTAACTTTGGTAGACAATTAATCGCCCACGAAATGGCGCACCAATGGTTTGGAGATAAAATTACTTGTGGGACTTGGAAAGACATCTGGTTAAATGAAGGATTTGCAACTTATATTGCAGCTTTAGTAATTGAAAATTTTGATGGTCCAGCCGCTTTTATAACTGAAAAAGCAACTATGATAGCCAGTATCACTTCTTCAGCTAATGGAACAGTTTATTTATCCGATGCGGAGGCTTTAATAGTAGATAGAATTTTTGATTACCGACTAACCTACAATAAAGGGGCGATGGTTTTGAATATGCTTCGATTCAAATTAGGAGATACGGTGTTCTTTCAGGGAATTAGAAATTACTTAGCCGATAGTAATTTGGCATTTAAATATGCTTTAACTCCAAATTTAAAATCGCATTTAGAGGCCGTTTATGGAAGTAGTCTGACTGAATTTTTTAACGACTGGGTTTATAATCAAGGGTATCCTATTTATAACATTACGGTTCAAAACACCGCTGTTGGTCAGGCAAAAATAACTGTTTCCCAAACGACTTCACACCCCTCGGTACCCTTTTTTGAAATGCCCGTGCCAGTTCGATTATTAGGCGCAAATGGACAATCTCAAGATGTGGTAGTGAATAACACAGTAAACGGAGAGCAATTTAATATATCCGTTCCATTTACGGTAATCGGAACTCAGTTTGATCCAAATAAAAATATTATTTCTAGAATGAGCACGGCCACTTTAGAGAATACCAACTTCAATATTGACAATGCAATCCAAATATTTCCAAACCCAAGTGCTACAAGTATTTCAGTTTCTATTCCTGAGAGCATTGAAATTGAAAATGCAGTAATTTATTCGGTATTAGGGCAAAAAATTATGGAAACTAAATCTCAAAAGTCTTGGGATATTTCCTCATTTTCTTCAGGTATTCATTTTATAACTATTCAAACCAATAAAGGAACGAAGCAATTCAAGTTTGTAAAAGAATAGATTATAAATCAACTGTTCTTTTATTCAAATTGCTTTCAATACAAGCTTCGATAATTCGCATGGTATTTATGCCGTCTTGTGCAGTGACAGGTTCCGCCAAATTGTAGACAATAGATTGGTAAACGCCATCAAAATAATCGTAGTAATTTCCTAGCTGCGTTGGTACTTTTTTTCGAATTATTTCACCGTTAATTTCTGTATGTAACAAGCCTTCATTGCCTTCATTTTCCGATTTCCAAGTAGTTCGATTGGGCATTTCACCCATTTTCAAAGAGTCTTCTTGAAGATCCCCTCGTTGCTTTAGAAAGGAACCGTTTTCACCATGAAGAATATAAGCGGGGATAGCTTCACGAACAAAAAAACCAGATTTTAATCTCGCGTTGAAGTGAGGATAAAAAAGCAAAAGGTCAATATAATCATCGACTACGGATTCTTTTCTTGTGGTTCTAATGTCTGCAAAAACTCGTATTGGCATCCCAAATAAATGCAATGCTTGGTCGATTAAATGCGGACCCAAGTCTTTCAAAATTCCGGAACCTGGGTTAATCGTTTCCTTATGTAATTTAGGACTTAATTCAGGATTATAGCGGTCAAAATGAAATTCTGCTTCTACAATATTTCCTAAAATCCCTTCCTGAAAAATTTTTTTAACGGTTTTAAAATCACTATCCCAACGGCGGTTTTGAAATACCGCTAATTTCAAATTGTTAGCATCAGCTATTGCTTTTAACTCTTCTGCTTCAGCAACAGTTGTAGTAAATGCCTTTTCAACTATAATATGTTTTCCTGCTAACAAGGCTCTTTTTGCATATTCATAATGAGACGCTGTTGGCGTATTTACAATCACCAATTCAATTTCATCTTGTAAAAGTTCCTCATAAGAAGAGTAACTTTTAACATTTGGATAATCCAATTGAATTAATTTATTGCTTCTTTCCCATGAACCAACCAATTCAAATCCTTCATGTAATTCTAAAAAAGGAGCGTGGAATACTTTTCCCGACATCCCATAAGAAAGCAACGCAGTTTTAATTTTTCTCATTTTATCAAATTGAATTGTAAAAATACTCTCATTTTATGAAAATATAAATAATTAACAAATTTTTAAAAGACCAGACAAAATAAAAATTGAAAAATTACTATTTAATACCTTACTTTTGTTGGTTATAAAAAATACGAAAATTAAATAATGGAAATAGTTATTAAATTAGGTCAGTTTTTAATGAGTTTGTCATTGCTGATTGTACTTCATGAATTAGGACATTTTATTCCTGCAAAATTATTCAAAACCAGAGTAGAGAAATTCTACTTATTTTTTGATATCAAATATTCCTTATTAAAAAAGACCATTGGAGGAACTGAGTATGGAATTGGGTGGTTGCCCCTTGGTGGTTACGTGAAAATTTCAGGGATGATCGATGAAAGTATGGACAAGGAACAAATGGCATTGCCACCACAACCTTGGGAATTCAGATCTAAGCCAGCTTGGCAACGATTAATAATTATGCTTGGTGGAGTAACTGTAAATTTCATTTTAGCTTTTATTATTTATATCGGGATGACCTTTTATTATGGGGAATTGTACATTTCCAATAGTGATATTAAAGATGGGGTATGGATTACCAATCCGGTAATTGAAAAATCAGGTATCAAAACAGGCGATAAAATAATTGAAGTTGATGGTGTTAAAATCGATCGTTTCAATGAAATCAACGAAAAAGTTTTACTAGGAAAAGAAGTAATTGTTGAACGAAATGGCGCAGTACAAAAAGTAAATTTACCAGTAGATTTTATCAATCAATTGATGAATGGAAAAAAAATATCTGTAGTTGAACTTAGATTACCATTTATAGTTTCAGGGATTGAAGAAAATTCTGCAAACAAAAATTCGGTTCGCGAAAAAGACATTATCACAAGTTTTAACGGAGTGCCAGTTCAATATGCAGACCAAGTGGTAACAGCTGTAAAAGAGTTGAAAGGGAAAACGGTTCCAGCTATTGTAAAACGTGACAATCAAGAAATTGCCGTTTCAATTGT
>CALPNL020000086.1 GCA_943324925.2 Chitinophaga pinensis
AAATTGAATAAAATAGCTATGACAGATATCGAAATAGAGAAAGAAAACAAGGCTATTGCCCAAGAATATAAAGAACTTCTCCGAATTAGTTATCAGAAATTAACTGCTGAAGATAAAAAATTAATCCGAAAAGCTTTTGATGTTGCTGTTGATGCTCATCAAGAACAAAGAAGAAAATCTGGTGAAGCTTATATCTTTCATCCCATTGCTGTCGCAAAAATAGTAGCGTCTCAAATAGGCTTAGGACCCACCTCCATAGCTGCTGCTTTACTTCATGACGTAGTTGAAGATTCTGAAATTACAGTGGAAGATATTGAAAAAATGTTCAATCCGAAAGTAGCTCAATTGGTAGATGGACTAACAAAAATTTCTAAAATACAGAAGGATTTAAATTCCTCCATGCAAGCAGAAAATTTTAGGAAAATGATTCTAACATTGAATGATGATGTTCGAGTTATTTTAATAAAATTGGCAGATCGACTTCATAATATGCAAACTATGGAATCGATGGTAGACTACAAGCAAACGAAAATTGCCTCTGAAACATTATATATTTATGCTCCTCTGGCCCATCGTTTGGGGCTTTATAACATTAAAACTCAATTAGAAGATTTAGGTTTAAAATATACAGAACCAGGTGTTTATAAAAACATCGTTGATAAAATCAAAGAAACAAAAGAAGAACAAGACGAATACATCAAGAACATTTCAGAGGTGATTAAAAAGTCTTTAGATGAAGAAAATATCGATTACATTATTAAAGGTCGACCAAAATCCATTTATTCTATTCGTAGAAAAATGAAAGCTCAAAATGTGAGTTACGATGAAGTTTATGACAAATTTGCCTTACGAATTGTATATAAGTCGAATTCCCACGATGAGAAATTTTTAGCTTGGAAAATCTATTCTATAGTTACCGATCATTATCGTCCAAGTCCTAGCAGATTACGCGATTGGATTTCCTCTCCAAAATCAACTGGTTACGAAGCGCTTCACATTACTGTTATGGGACCTTTAGGACGCTGGGTTGAAGTTCAAGTTCGAAGTGAACGAATGGATGAAATTGCCGAAAAAGGATATGCAGCCCATTACAAATACAAACAAGGTGCTACTGAAGAAAGTGGTTTGGATATTTGGTTGAACCAATTGAAGGAAGCATTGGAAAACCAAGAAAAAAATGCAGTAGATTTTGTTGAAGATTTTAAAATGAATCTTTATTCCAAAGAAATATTCGTTTTTACACCTACCGGAGAAATCAAATCACTTCCCAAAGGAGCAACCACATTAGATTTTGCCTTTAGTATTCACTCAGAAATTGGAGTTCGCACCCGGGGCACAAAAGTAAACGGGAAGTTGGTGCCACTGAATTTCGAATTAAAGAGCGGGGATCAAATTGAGGTTATTACTTCGGACAATCAAAAACCCACACCTCATTGGTTAAACTATGTAACTACTTCTAGAGCTCGTACAAAAATTAAAAACGTATTAAATGAAAATACAAAGAAAATAGCCGAAGAAGGAAAAGAACTTTTAACTCGAAAATTACGTCATTTAAAAGTAAGCTTAAATGAAAAAACTATAAACGAACTAGTTGTTTTCTTCAAACTCAAAACAAGTTTAGATTTATTTTACAGGGTTGGAAATGGCACAATCGAAAACCAAAAATTGAAGGATTTTGCGGCCCTAAAAAGCAATTCCTTTATTAATTTCTTTAAGAATAAAATCAAACGTTCTCCCTCAGCAAATATTGAACAGATTTCGAAAGATGAAATTATTTCTACCTACGATTTATTAGTTTTTGGGGCTGAACAAGATAAATTAGAATACAAATTATCTGCTTGTTGCAATCCAATTGTTGGAGATGATGTATTTGGCTTTTTAACCATAAATGAAGGAATAAAAGTACACAAAAAGGATTGTCCAAATTCACTCAGCATGCAGTCCAATTATGCCTACAGAGTGATTAAAGCAAAGTGGATCGATTCCTCACAACAAGAATTTAAAGCCGTTTTAATTATCACCGGAATGGACTATTTAGGTCTAACCAATGAACTCACCAAAGTGATATCAAGCAATATGAATATCAATATTCAAAGTATTTCACTTACCACTGAAGCCGGATTGTTTAACGGGAGGGTTGCCGTAATTGTTAAAAACAATAGTATACTTGAAAAAATGATGGCCAAAATCCGCAAAATAGAAGGTATTGATAAGGTTACTCGAGTTTATAAAAATTAAAGTTTTTAACAATCAAGTGGAAACATTTTATTATTAAAATAATAATTTATCTTTGCAGAATATGACACTAATTTCCGTTGATAATAGTAAAAATCAAGAAATTGTAAAAAATGTTTTTACATTATATCTTGAAAATAATGGGCACAGGAAAACTCCTGAACGCTACGCTATACTTCAAGAAATTTACGATAGTGAAGATCATTTTGATGTAGAACATCTTTATGTGAAGATGAAAAACAAGAATTATCGCGTTAGTCGTGCGACGCTATATAATACAATTGAACTTTTATTGGATTGTGGTTTAGTAAGAAAACACCAATTTGGTCAAAACCAAGCGCATTATGAAAAGTCTTATTTTGACAAGCAACACGACCATCTAATTATGACTGATTCTGGTGAAGTAATTGAATTTTGTGATCCAAGAATCCAGATGATAAAAAAAACCATTGAAGAAATATTCGATATCGACGTGCACAACCACTCTTTATATTTATACGGAACTAAAAAGGTTAAATAATGAAGGCGAGTGATTATTTTAAAAAAACATTTGTTTTCGTATTTGTTTTTTCTTTAGCCTATCGAATCGTAATTCAATTATTTGATGGTTTAGATTCATTTAATATAAAGTTCTTTTTAAAAACTCTATTTGTAAGTACACTAACTGCACTCATTTTAGGAGTATTAAATTACTTTTTCAAAATAGAATTTATCAAAAAAAGCAATAAAAAAAAAAATAGCAACAACACACAAACAACAAGTAGAATGACCGTAGATTTATTATTAGGATTACAGTGGGGAGATGAAGGAAAAGGAAAAATTGTAGACGTACTTACGTCAAAATATGATATTATAGCACGTTTTCAAGGCGGACCAAATGCAGGGCATACTCTAGAATTTGATGGCATAAAACACGTTTTAAGAACTATACCTTCTGGAATTTTCCATAAAAATTCAATAAATGTAATTGGAAATGGAGTAGTAATAGACCCGGTTGTTTTCCAAAAAGAAATCGAAGGATTAGAGCGTTTTAATTTAGATATCAAAAACAAATTAATCATTTCAAGAAAAGCCCATTTAATTTTACCTACTCACCGTTTATTGGATGCTGCTTCAGAAGCGTCAAAAGGGAAAGCCAAAATTGGTTCTACCTTAAAAGGGATTGGCCCAACCTACATGGATAAAACTGGTAGAAATGGATTACGTGTTGGTGATATTGAATTGGAAGATTTCAAAGACCGTTACAGAGCTTTAGCTGACAAGCATGAAGCAATGATTAAATTTTATGATGTTGCTATTCAATACAATCTTGCGGAATTGGAAGTTGAATTTTTTGAAGCTATTGAAGATTTAAAGAAACTGACTTTCATCGATAGTGAGGAATATTTACACCAAGCTCAAAAGGAAGGAAAATCGATACTTTGCGAAGGAGCTCAAGGTTCATTATTAGATGTTGATTTTGGTACCTATCCATTTGTAACTTCTTCTAATACTACTGCTGCTGGTGCTTGCACTGGTTTAGGAATTGCTCCTAATAAAATCAAAGAAGTTTACGGAATTTTCAAAGCCTATACCACCCGTGTTGGAAGTGGCCCCTTCCCTACTGAAGATTTTGAAGAAGATGGAGCTACAATGGCAAGAGTGGGTAACGAATTTGGTTCGGTTACCGGAAGACAAAGACGTTGTGGATGGTTGGATTTAGTCGCTTTAAAATATGCTATCCAAGTAAATGGAGTTACCCAATTAATGATGATGAAGGGAGACGTGTTATCTGGATTTACGACTTTAAAAGTTTGTACAGAATACAGCTATAAAGGACAAAATATTGCTCATTTACCATACAATATCGAACCTGAAAATGTTACTCCAATCTACAAAGAATTCAAGGGTTGGAAAGCAGATTTAACCGGAATGACAACTTATGATGAGCTTCCGGTAGAATTAAAAAATTACATTGACTTTATTGAAAAAGAAGTTGAAGTGCCAATTAAAATAGTTTCTGTTGGTCCTGATCGTAAACAAACAATCACAAAATAATAAATGAAACGCTTTGAGAAATCAAGGCGTTTTATATTTAAAGCAAAATTAATATGAAAGAAACCAATTTATTTAAAGCCTTTTTTGAAAGTGAAAAAGCCAGTGGTTTTGTATTAATATTTGCTACCTTGATTTCTCTGATTTTAGCCAATTCTATTTTCCAATTGGAATACCTTCAAATATGGAATTACGAAATTGGAAACCACAGTCTTACAGAATGGATTAACGATGGTTTAATGACTATTTTCTTTCTTTTAATTGGATTGGAATTGGAGCGTGAAGTGTATATTGGAGAACTTTCAACACTAAAAAAAGCAGCATTGCCATTGATAGGCGCACTTGGAGGAATGATTATTCCTGCTTTAATTTATGCAGTATTTAATCAAGGTACCATCACACAATCAGGTGTTGGAATTCCGATGGCCACAGACATTGCCTTTGCAATAGGAATCCTTTCACTTTTAGGGAATCGGGTACCCAACTCATTAAAAATATTCCTTACCGCTTTAGCTGTTATTGATGATTTAGGGGCAATAATTGTAATTGCTATTTTTTATACTTCAAGTGTTTCTTTATTGAATCTAGGAATTGCATTAGGGATTTTGACATTTTTATTTATTCTAAACCGTCTAAAAGTGAACAGTTTAATTCCTTATTTAATTGGAGGAATTTTAATGTGGTATTTCATGTTAAATTCTGGGGTTCACGCTACAATTACTGGAGTTTTATTGGCTTTTGTTATCCCATTTGGCGATGGAAGTAAGAAAAATATTTCATATAAATTACAACACTTGTTGCACCAACCGGTCGCATTTATCATCTTGCCTTTATTCGCTCTATCAAATACGTGTATCATTTTAAATTCCAATTGGTATGAAGGCTTGAGTCATTCTAATAGTATCGGTATAATTTTAGGATTATTTATTGGTAAACCAATAGGGATTTGGTTGTTTTCCTATTTAGGCGTACTGCTAGGTATTGGAGTATTACCTAAAAGTTTGAATTGGAATTCTATATTTGGAGCAGCAATTTTGGGTGGAATTGGGTTTACTATGTCTATTTTTATAAGCCTCTTGGCTTTCGATAATAATTCGGATATTATCAACTCAAAAATTGCAATTTTAATCGCTTCAACTATCGCTGCAATTAGTGGGTTTATCTATTTGAAATTTATACTAAAAAGAGATTAAAACATTTCATTAAAAGCAATTAATAAATATATCTTAATTTGCAACAGCATTGTTTCCTTTTTCTTAAATTTGGCAAAAATTAAACCTTTGAAAAAGTACTTATTTCTTATAAATAGCTGCATCTTGCTTTTTAGTTTGAATACGATAATGGCTCAAACGCCAAAGAAAATTATCATCGAACATTCCGATTTTGCAGATATCAACCAAATAGAAATTCCTGATGCTGCATTATTAACTGGAAACGTTCGCGTGAATCATGATGGGGCAATATTAACCTGCAATAAAGCCTATTGGTTTCAAAAAGAAAACTACATCAAAGCCTTTGGAAACGTCCAAATTATTCAAGGGGATTCTCTAACCATGACCAGCAAATATGCCGAATACAATGGTAACATAAAACAAGCCTATGCGATTGGCGAAGTAGTTTTGAGATCACCGGATATGTCATTGGTAACAGATACATTGAACTTTAATAGGAACAGTCAAGAAGCATTTTACACCACAGGCGGTGTAATTAACAATAAAGGAAATACCCTAAAAAGCAAATCGGGAAAGTATTATGTTGCTCAAAAAAAATACCAGTTTTTAACTGCTGTGGTCATAAAAACACCTGAAAATACCATTAAATCAAACCACTTAGATTATTATACGAATTCGGGTCATTCGTATTTGTTAGGACCCTCAACTATTGATGGAAAAGACAACAAAATCTATACTGAAAATGGTTTTTACGATACTAAAAAAGACATTGCGCGATTGCAACGAAATTCGAAAATAGAATACAACAATCGTTTAATAGAAGGTGATAGTTTATTTTATAATAAGAAAAGAGGATTTGCCTCAGCTACCAACAATGTAAAAATCACCGATACCGTTAATAAAATAATTGTAAAAGGACATTATGCTGAAATTTATAAGTTTAAAGATTCTGTTTATGTTACCAAAAGAGCCTTAGCAATCAGCTTAATAGAAAGAGATTCCGTTTATATTCATGCTCAAAAATTAATGATCACGGGTAAAGAAAACAACAGAATCATTCGTGGTTTCAAGGATGCGAAATTCTACAAATTAAATTTAAGCGGCAAGTGCGATTCCATTCATTCCGATCAGAAAAAAGCACTTACCAAACTCATTGGAAGACCTATACTTTGGAATTTTGAAAACCAAATGACTGGAGACATCATGCATCTCATAGGCAATAATGATACTGAAAAATTGGATTCTCTCAAAGTATTAAACAACGCTTTTATTGTCTCTAAAGATACCGTCGGAATCGGATTTAATCAGGTGAAAGGTCAAAATCTATACGGTAAATTCAAAGACAAAAACCTTGATAACGTTGATATAATTAAAAATACCGAAGTCATTTATTACATGAGAAATGACAAACAAGAACTTATTGGAATTAATAAAAGTGTTTGCAGTAAAATAAATCTGAAACTCGATAAAAATAAAATCGATGATTTGACACTTTTTGACAAGCCCGAAAGTGATATTTACCCAGAAAGCGAACTCCCTGAAAACGCAAGGAAATTGCGAGGGTTTATTTGGCGGGGTGACGAACGAATAAAATCCATTGACGATTTATTTTCCAAAGAAGAAAATGAAATGAACGATAAAATTGTGAAAGCAAGTAAAGCATTGAAAGCCAAAGCGGATGTTCCAATGAAAGTCCGAAAAGAAACCTTAGAATACAAAGACAAATAAATAAGAAATTGAAAACCGATTTTCTAAAATACCAAGCCCAAACGTCTACCTACCCACTAGGGATGGAAGTTTCGCACGCCATTGGGTCTTATATTTACGATACCAATAATAAAAAATACCTCGATTTTGTAGCTGGAGTTTCCGCTTGTACACTGGGACATCAACATGCAAGAGTAAATAATGCTATCAAGAATCAGTTGGATAAATATTCACACGTGATGGTTTACGGGGAATATTCCCAAAGTCCAGCGGTTGAATATTGCAAATTATTAGCTGATCACCTACCCTACCCATTAAAAAAAACGTATTTGGTTAATTCAGGAACTGAAGCCACAGAAGGTGCATTAAAATTAGCCCGACGCATTACTGGCCGAAGTCAATTAATTTCTTGCCACAACGCCTATCACGGAAATACAATGGGCTCACTTAGCGTAATGGGATTTGAAGAACGCAAACAAGTTTTTCGTCCATTGGTCCCGGATGTCGATTTTATCACTTTCAATAACGAAGACGATTTACAGAAAATAACCACAAAAACAGCTGGAATAATATTGGAAACCATTCAAGGTGGCGCGGGATTTATCCAGCCTTTCAACGGTTTTTTAAAAAAAGTACGCGCCCGATGCACAGAAGTAGGTGCCATTATGATTCTGGACGAAATACAACCCGGTTTTGGTAGAACAGGAAAATTATTCGGTTTTCAAAACTACGATGTAGTTCCCGATATTGTAATTATGGGGAAAGGAATGGGAAGCGGAATGCCTGTGGGCGGTTTCACAGCCTCTGAAGAACACATGGATTTATTAAGCAATAACCCTAAATTAGGGCACATAACCACCTTTGGAGGACACCCTGTAATTGCTGCAG
>CALPNL020000087.1 GCA_943324925.2 Chitinophaga pinensis
AGCAGCAGTACCTTTTCCAACGTCTCCATAACCACAAACGATTACTCTTTTTCCAGCCAACATAATATCGGTAGCACGACGAACCGCATCAACAGCACTTTCTTTACAACCGTATTTATTGTCAAATTTCGATTTTGTAACCGAGTCATTTACGTTAATTGCCGGCATAAACAAAGTTCCGTTTTTCATTCTTTCATATAAACGATGAACTCCAGTAGTAGTTTCTTCTGATAAACCTTTAATTCCAGGAATCAATTCTGGGTAACGGTCGAAAACCATATTCGTTAAATCTCCACCATCGTCCAATATCATATTCAATGGTTTTCTGTCTTCACCAAAAAATAAGGTTTGCTCAATACACCAGTCAAAAGATGCTTCGTCAAGACCTTTCCATGCATAAACCTGAATTCCAGCAGCAGCAATAGCAGCAGCAGCCTGATCTTGAGTAGAGAAAATATTACAAGAACTCCAAGTAACTTCTGCGCCCAAAGCAATTAATGTTTCAATTAAAACCGCAGTTTGGATCGTCATGTGCAAACATCCTGCAATACGAGCCCCCTTAAGCGGTTGTTCGTCTTTGTATTCTGCACGTAGCGCCATCAATCCTGGCATTTCAGCTTCTGCTAATTCAATTTCTTTTCTTCCCCAAGCAGCCAGAGAAATATCTTTTACTTTGAAAGCCACATAAGGCATAGTTGATGTACTCATTTATAGTATATTTGTATTTGTAAATTTTTTGCAAATTTAGGTATTAACTTTGTTATTTTATAATTTTCACAACTATTTATGAAATGTTTATTTTGTAAAGACTTGAATTATAAATAAATATAGAGCTAATGTGTTTTTTTGAAGCTATTTCCTGCTGTTCGCTATATCCGCAACAAAAGTGCGGGATACCGCTGCCATCAGGGCTAGAGTTAAGTAGTAATTTGGGCATTCACAACTTAAATTCATAATTTATAATTAACAATTATTATAATGCCACTTCATAAAACAATCAATTTTTCACGAAGCGTCGGAACCACAACCGAAATTCTCCTATGGAAAATCACCGAGCCGTTGTCGGAATTGTCTGCTGAAGTCACTTTAAATCCTAAAAACCAAGTAAGATTCAACGGAATGAAATCGGAATTGCACCAACGTGCGTTTTTGAGTGTCCGTAAATTATTGCAGCTAAAAGGCTACACTGATTTTGATTTAGAATACGATCAATTTGGAAAACCCCATCTAAAAGACGGCAAACACATTTCTATTTCCCACTCCCACGAGTACGCAACCATTATCATCAGTGATGAAATTACCGGAATCGATATTGAATTGCAACGAGAAAAAATCATTAGAATTGCACCTAAATTTGCTGAAAAAGAATTGGAATTTTTAGATAAAGATAACCAAGAATATATCAGAAAGTTAACCGTTATTTGGGGAGTAAAGGAATCTATTTTCAAAATTAGAAATGAAGCCGGAATTAGTTTTAAAGATCATATTCACATGCTTCCATTTGAAATGGTAGACTTATCAGGAACAGCCGATTTGTATTTTCAAAACAAATCAATCCAATTCAAGTATCATTTTATTGAAATAGATAACTTTACTTTGGTTTATGCTTTCCAAAATAAACTATAATAATGATAGAATTTTTCCTTAACTCCTATAAAAACGTTTCCGAAACCCAAATAGCATTAGAATTTATAGCTTTTGTTTTCGGGATTTTAAGTGTTTGGTTTGCCAAAAAAGAAAATATTTGGGTTTACCCAACAGGGTTAATTGCAACAATAATTACGGCTTATTTATTATTCATTACGGGGTATCTGGGCGACATGATGATTAATGGATATTTTTCTATAATGAGTATTTACGGCTGGTACCAATGGACAAAAAAAACAAACAACAAGAAGAGTCTTTCCATAACAAGAACCAATAATAACGAAAAAGTAATAGGAATTGCATTGTTTTTAGTTACAATTTTTGTAGTTTTCGGCATCTATAATTTCTTCGATTACGAGATAAAAAAAGATAATTATATTGATATTTTTGCCTCAGGGATATTTTTCACAGCAATGTGGTTTATGGCCTTAAAAAAAATCGAAAATTGGACACTTTGGATTTTAGGTGATATAATAGTTGTGCCATTATATGCTTATCGCGGTTTAGGAATGTTGTCATTGCAGTATTTAATTTTTACAATTTTAGCTATTTCAGCTTATTTAGAATGGAAGAAAACCTTAAACAACTCCAGCTCCCTGGAAACGACATAATAAAAATTGCCATCTACGGACCTGAAAGTACAGGGAAAACTACCTTGTCCAAACAATTAGCGGATTACTTTAAAACCGAATGGGCTCCTGAATTTGCAAGGGATTACTTGCAAGAAAAATGGGATTCAAAAAAGGAGATTTGTACTCCAGAAGATTTATTGCCCATTGCCGCGGGACAAATGGCACTTGAAAATAGCGCCCTGCAAAAAGCCAAAGATTACCTTTTTGTCGATACTTGTATAATGACTACCAAAGTTTTTTCGGAAATATATTATGGCTTTTGTGATTCTAAATTGGATAAAGCCGCCCGAAAACACAAGTACGATTTGTTTTTCCTAACCGATATTGATGTGCCTTGGGAAAAGGACGATTTACGCGATTCCCCAAACGAAAGAGGAATTACCTTTGGAAAATTTAAACAAGCATTAATTGAAAACAATAAACCATTTATTGTGCTGACCGGAAATCCGGAACTCCGACTTCAAAAAGCAATCGAAATAATTCAAGGTTTAACCAAAGCAAAACAACTTGGCTTTTCTTCACTAGATTTTCTTCAGATTTTAGATGCTGAAATCCCACTTACCCAAATTGAAAAACAACTGGCTATTTATAAAAATGGCATTGCAAAAGCCAACTTAAATCGACCTGCAATTATTGGAGATGGAATATTAAAGTTAACAGAAGAAGAATTTCAAGAGTACTCATCAATTTTTGATTCCAAGAAAGACAATTTTAAACTCAAAAAGTTTATTCCAGCGTCGGGTGCAGCAAGCAGAATGTTCAAATTTTTGAATGAATTTTTGAATGAATTTGACATTGAAAATGAAACGATAAATGCTTATATCAATCGAAAAAACGCCACAGAATTAAAAATATTTTTAGCTGGAATGGAAAAATTTCCATTTTTTAAAACTATTGAAAAACAGTTGTTACAGACGTTTTCAGATTTTAAAAATTGCAGTAAAGACCAACAAAATTATTATTTTATCAAATTGATGTTGGAGGAAAATCACTTTGATTTTGCCAATAAACCAAAAGGAGTTCTCCCTTTTCATCTCTATAAGAATCAAATAGTAACTCCAATCGAGGAACATTTAAAAGAAAGCGAGTTGTATTCCTGTGCTAATGGGGTTTCAAATGTGCATTTCACCGTTTCTGAAGTTCACAAAGGACTATTTGAAAATACCTTATCGAATGTTAAAAGTAAATTGGAGGAAACTTCTGGCAACAAAATAAATATTACTTTTTCTCACCAAAAAAAGTATACCGATAGCATTTCTGTTGATTATGAAAACAAACCTTTTAGGGACAAGGCTGGGAAATTGGTTTTTAGACCAGGCGGACATGGAGCATTAATTGAAAATCTAAGTTCTTTAGATGCAGATATAGTGTTTATAAAAAACATCGATAATGTAATTCAAAATGAAGCCGAGACTATTGCTTTTTATAAAAAAGGCTTGGCTGGACTATTAATTGAATTACAAGGAAAAGTGAATTCCTATTTGTCAAAAATAGATTCTATTTCTGACGATGAAATCTCTGCAATTGTAAATTTCATCGAACAGCATTTGAATAATAAAGTAAATACAGCTATTTCAAAATATACCCTAGAAAATAAAATTGCCCATTTAAAAGAAATTTTGAACCGCCCAATTCGTGTTTGCGGAATGGTTAAAAATGAAGGAGAACCTGGAGGAGGACCATTTTGGGTTACTGATGCCAATGGAAATATTACTTTGCAAATTGTTGAATCGGCACAAATCGATTATAGTAATGAAAGTCATACATTAATTGCAGGAAAAGCCACTCATTTTAATCCTGTAGACTTGGTGTGCGGACTTAAAGATTACAACGGATCAAAGTTTGACTTTAAAGATTTCATCGATCACCATAGTGGTTTTATTGTTGAAAAAAATAAATTTGGTAAGCCTATTAAAGGCTATGAATTACCAGGTTTATGGAATGGTGCCATGGCGAATTGGATTACCATTTTTGTTGAGGTTCCATTAATCACATTTAATCCGGTGAAAACAGTCAACGATTTATTAAAGCCTGCTCATCAAAATCATTAAATCCACCAATGGAAAAAGACAAATTGATTTCCGAATTGCAGTTTAAAGCAGTGAGAAGTAGTGGCGCAGGCGGTCAAAATGTAAATAAAGTGTCTTCAAAAGTCGTGCTTTCATTTGATGTAAAAAATTCTAATGCATTTTCAAATGAAGAAAAATTGCTGTTAGAAACAAATTTATCATCCCGACTCACCAATGATCATATTCTGATTTTGAATTGCGATGAAGATAGAAGCCAACTCAAAAACAAAGAAATTGTAATCAAAAGGTTTCTCGCAATTATAGAGCAAGGATTGTACATTCCAAAAACTCGTAAAGCCACTAAAATTCCTAAATCGGTAATAAGAAAACGATTAAAGGATAAAAAGAATTTGTCAGAAACAAAAAAGAATAGGAAGAAACCAGAATATTAAATTTTTCGTGATTCATTTTTCATAATTCAATATTTATAAACTACTTTTGTACTGTCTCAAAGGGGTGCTCTAAATTACGAGCTGAGATTATACCCAAAGAACCTGGGCAGGTAATGCTGCCAAGGGAAAAAATGATAAAATAGCGAAAAGCTATTTTCTCAAATGATCAATTTATTTATCAATAGAATAATTTCCCCCTTGTTATTCGTAACTATTTTACGAATGAAAAACAATTTCAAATTACAACCAAATTGTAGACGATTTTATAATCTATCTACTCTTAATCTATTACCTGCTCTCTTTATTCTAGTCTCGTTAGGTACTTTTTCACAAGAAACCAAAAAGGACACGACAAAGATCAATGAGTTAGATGCCGTTTTAATTTCGGCAATTCGCATTGATTCAAAAACCCCTGTTACCTTCACTAATTTGACTAAAAAAGAAATTAAAACTAGAAATTTAGGACAGGACATCCCCATTTTAATGAATTATTTGCCGTCGGTAGTTACCACTTCAGATGCTGGAAATGGTATAGGTTATACTGGAATCCGTGTTCGTGGAAGTGATGCTACTCGAGTAAATATTACTATCAATGGCATCCCCTATAACGATTCAGAAAGCCAAGGGACTTATTGGGTGAACATGCCCGATTTTGCTTCCTCACTAGAAAGTGTTCAATTACAACGTGGGGTAGGGTCGTCAACAAATGGATCTGGAGCTTTTGGAGCAAGTTTAAATATGCTTACCGATTACTACTCAAAAACGAGCAGCGGAGAAATTTCCAATTCTGGAGGTAGTTTTAATTCGAGTAAAAGTACCGTTAAATTTAGCACCGGATTGATGAATTCCGAATTAGATTCAGCACAAGGTTTTGAAATTGCAGGCCGTATGTCGGTTTTAAAATCTGATGGTTATATTGATCGCGCAAGTTCCGATTTAAAATCTTACTTTTTACAAGGGACCTACGTTGGAAAAAACACCTTAATTAAAGCATTAGTATTTGGGGGTAAAGAAAAAACATATCAATCTTGGAATGGGATTGATGCTACCACTTTAGAAAGCGAAAGGACTTTTAATTCCTCAGGAATGTATACTGATCAGTTTGGAAAGATTCGTTTTTATGAAAATGAAACCGACAACTACCAGCAAGATCATTATCAATTGCATTGGAATGAAAAAATTTCTAATAAATGGAACACCAATCTAGCGGTTCATTATACTAAAGGGAAAGGATATTTTGAAAACTATATGGAAGATGCTACTTTCGCCGACTATGGGTTATTACCTGTTGGTACTGAAGTTTCAACCGATTTAATTCGTCAAAAATGGTTGGATAATGATTTTTACGGAACTACTTTTTCATCCAATTACAAAGAGGAAAAGTTAAATTTAGTTATTGGTGGTGCTTATAATAAATATGAAGGAGGTCATTTTGGAAAAGTAATTTGGGCTCGATTTGCTTCTCAAAGTGAATTAGGAGATCGTTATTATGATGATTTTGCCACTAAAACAGATGGGAATTTATTTGTGAAAGCGAACTTCCAATTATCAGAAAAAATTAGTCTTTATGGTGATTTGCAAATTAGGAATGTACATTATAAAGCCAATAGTTTAGAAACAGGAGTGGTGAATGATAATTTTAATTTTTTCAATCCAAAGGCAGGATTTAACTATGATATAAATTCAAAAAACTCGATTTATTTTTCTTTTGCTAGAGCCAACAGAGAGCCAAACCGTGATGATTATACTAGTGGAACACCAAAGCCAGAGCAATTAAATGATTTTGAATTAGGATGGCGCTTGTCAGCTGAAAAAGCAAAATTAAATGTTACCGCTTATTATATGAAATATAAAAACCAACTTGTTTTAACTGGAGCTCTAAATGAGGTAGGCGCACCGTTAAGAGAAAATGTTGGAGATAGTTACCGTTTAGGATTGGAGCTTGACGCCAACATTTATCTTTCAAATAAATGGTTGCTTCGCCCAAATATCGCTTTAAGCAATAATAAAAATCAAGATTATTATTTTCAAAAAGACGGCAATCTAATTAATTATGGCAATACCAATATTGCTTTTTCGCCCAACATTGTGGCAGGGAACGGCGTAACATTTGCGCCAAGCGAAAAACTACAATTTAGTGTGCTATCTAAATTTGTAGGCAAACAATTTATGGGAAATATTGATTCTGCAAGCTCAGAATTGCCAAGTTATTTTGTAAACGACTTGAATGTATCCTATGAAATTCAACCTAAGAATGTATTTAAATCGGTTTTATTTTCGATGTTGGTGAATAACTTGTTCAATACAAAGTACGTTTCAAATGGTTATTATTACACTTATGATGACACTTGGACAAATCCTGGAAGTACAATTACATTAGATGGAGCGGGGTATTATCCTCAAGCGGGAATAAATTTCTTAGCCGGGATTACGATGAAATTTTAATTGTATACTCTAATAATTGGGCCTGTAGTTTCTACACGATAAGGTTTCATTGGATATTCTTTACCCGGACTTTGTCCTGTAAATAGGTTGTATTCGGCATTATCGCAATTGCATTTTGCATTTATTCCATTTACAAACATGGTTGAGCAAGCGCTCAAAGCTTGGTTTGGGCATGCGGCGTCATAGGCCACATAAGCAGTGCCAGTAGTATTAAAAACGATAATTCCTCGGGCCCCAGCATTAGGAATATACATGCCATTACTTACAAATTTCAGGCTATTGTAAGTAGGCAAATCGGTGTTGATATTAATTGAAAAACTATAATTTGGAATGTAAGGGTTGCTATTATTGTATTGATCGTTACTGCAATTGCAAAAAATAAGTATCAAAAGAATAAAGAGGTATTTTTTCATATTGAAATTTTATTAAAAGAATAGTGGTAACAAATTTAAATTATTTAACTTTGAATTATATATGATTTACATATATTTATTTGATTAAAAAAAATAACAACTATCTTTGTAAAAAGAAATCCCGTCCCGATGGGATTTTTTCTATTTTATATAAATGATTAAATTATGAGTGAAGTATCTTATTATACGGCTGAAGGATTAAAGAAATTAAGAGAGGAATTAGACCATTTGAAGAGTGTTTTGAGACCAAAAGCATCTCAAGATATTGCTGACGCAAGGGATAAAGGCGAT
>CALPNL020000088.1 GCA_943324925.2 Chitinophaga pinensis
CAAAAAAAATTTTTTTTTAACGATTTATTATCACATATTTGTAGTCCAAAAAATAAACATCCCTTATCCGTTATTTTTTGTAACTTAATAAAACTATAACTTTTAAATTACTATGAGCAAAACTGCGCAATCAGTCTGGGAAAATTGTCTGTCATTTATCAAAGACAATATTCAAGACCAAGCTTATAAAACTTGGTTTGAACCAATAAAATCAGTAGAACTTACTGACAACGCGCTGTACATTCAAGTTCCTAGTAAATTTTTCTACGAGTGGCTTGAAGAGCATTATGTAAAGTTATTGAAAGTTGCATTAACTAAAGAACTTGGGAAAAACGCAAAGTTACTTTATAAAATTAAGATGGAGAACACTTATGGCAACAAACAACCATTTATGGAACAATTGCCAAGTGCTCACAGAAGCCCAATGAAAACTCAAGAGGTTGACGCTCCATTTAAAAACCTAAATCCAGAATTAAAAAATCCATTTGTAATTCCAGGGATTAGAAATCTAAAAATAGAATCTCAACTAAACGCAAACTATAGTTTTGACAATTTTCTTGAAGGAGATTCAAATCGTTTAGCTCGTTCTGCTGGTATGGCTGTTGCCAATAAACCAGGAGGAACTTCATTTAATCCATTGTTAATTTTCGGTGGTGTTGGAATGGGAAAAACGCATTTAGCCCATGCTATTGGTGTTGAGATAAAAGATAAATATCCAGAAAAAACAGTTTTATATATTTCAGCTGAAATATTTACCCAGCAATATATTGATTCTGTAAAGAAAAATAATAGAAACGATTTTATTCATTTCTATCAATTAATTGATGTTTTAATAATTGACGACGTACAATTCCTTTCGGGAAAAACTGGAACTCAAGATGTGTTTTTCCACATTTTCAATTACTTGCATCAAAATGGAAAACAGGTTATTTTGACTTCAGACAAAGCTCCTGTTGACATGCAAGACATTGAACAAAGATTACTTTCTCGTTTCAAATGGGGTCTTTCAGCAGAATTACACCAACCAGATTACGAAACTAGAATTTCAATTTTGAAAAATATTCTTTACCGCGATGGTGTTGAAATTCCAGAAGAAATCATTGAATATGTAGCTAGAAATATTAAAACCAACGTTCGTGAATTGGAAGGTGCGATAATTTCTTTAATTGCGCAATCTTCATTTAACAAAAAAGAAGTAACTCTTGATTTAGCAAAACAAGTGGTAGAGAAATTTGTTAAAAATGTTAAACGTGAGGTTTCTATCGATTATATACAAAAAACAGTATCCGACTATTTCCAATTGGATTTAGAAACTTTACAGTCCAAAACTAGAAAACGTCACGTAGTTCAAGCGAGACAATTGGCAATGTTTTTTGCGAAAAAATTCACCAAAGCTTCTTTAGCAAATATCGGTTCTCAAATTGGAGATAGAGATCACGCTACAGTATTACATGCTTGCAAAACTGTTGACAATCTTGTAGCAACAGACAAGCAGTTCAAAAAATACATGGAAGACATTCACAAGAAATTGTCGTTATAAAATGCCCGTTAAAATTTTAATGGTTTGTTTAGGAAACATCTGCAGATCACCTATTGCAGAAGGACTATTAGCGTCTAAACTTCCTGAAAGTCAATTTGTTGTAGATTCTTGTGGTACTGGAGATTGGCACATTGGAAGTCAACCCGATCCCAGATCAATTGCGGTTTGCAAAAAAAATGGCCTTGATATTTCCAATCAAAGAGGTCGACAAATTACTTTATCCGATTTTGAAAACTTTGATTATATTTATGTAATGGATAAAAGTAATTATCAAAATGTAATTGCTTTAACCAATAATGAAAACCATCGAAGCAAGGTAAAATTAATTCTTACAGAAAAATACGAAGAAGAAATAAAAGAAGTTCCAGATCCATATTTTGGAATGGAAAACGGATTTGACCTCGTTTATGAAATGCTAGATACTACTTGCGACATCATAGCAAGCAGATTAAAATTGAAACATTCCTAACAATAATCAATAATAAATGACTCAATTAGGAAAATTATATCTTATTCCCACCACACTTGGTGAAACAGAAAACCCTTTTGATGTACTTCCGCAAACTATAAAAAGGAGTATTGAGCTACTGGATTATTATATTGTAGAGAACGAAAAAACAGCAAGAAAATTCATAAAAAGTATTTGTCCAGAGAAAGTACAAGCGTCTTTACACTTAAGTTCCTTGAACAAACACACTCAAGATTCTGAGTACAAAAAAATGATTCAAGATTGTGTGGAGGGAAAAAACGTTGGACTTATGTCGGAGGCAGGTTGTCCAGGTGTTGCTGATCCAGGCGCTGTAATTGTAAAATTAGCTCATGAAAAAGGAGTCCAAGTGATTCCATTAGTAGGTCCTTCTTCCATTTTACTAGCCATAATGGCTTCTGGCATGAATGGACAAAGTTTTGCTTTTAACGGTTATATTCCAATTGATGCTTCCGAGAAAAAATTGGCAATAAAAAATTTAGAAAAGCTTTCCATAAGTAAAAATCAATCTCAACTATTTATAGAAACGCCCTACAGAAACAATAAAATGTTAGAGGATATTCTGAGCTCACTTCATCCTGAAACCTATTTATGTGTCGCTTGTGATATTACTTTACCCACAGAATATATAAAAACAATGCGAGTGGTAAATTGGAAGAAAACAAAAATAGATTTACACAATCGACCTACAATATTCATTATTCATAAGATGTAACACATAAAAAAAACCACGTTGAACGTGGTTTTTTTATTATCTTACTTTTGGTTTCCGCTTCGGTTTTATTCCTGAAGTTTCATACCCTCCAAACTCTCTCATATACGATTTCACTGAAGTACCATTGCTGTCTCGGCATTTGCGAGAGCCATTTGATCTCAAAAATCTCTTAACAGATCCAACACCACCCAGATGGGCAGCTGCTAAAAGACCAGATTCAGTAACTCGAACACCACCCACAATTTGGCCTTCATACTTTTCTATTTCTTCTTTTAATTCCCACTTATTCTTAGAAAGCAAAGCAACAAAAGCTTTTTCTTGTAATTTAGGGTCATTTAAAAAAGACAAACTATCATAGATACCAATAGTTTTTAGCGTTTCAACACCAAACTGATACTTACCCATATAACCTATGGAGTTAATTTTTCTATATTTTCCTTGGGATTCTCTGAAGGCAATTGCTTCTTTATAACCAATAAAAAAATTACCTGTGAATGGAACTTTTCTATTTATGTAATCTTTATTCTCTAGTGAAGGTAATGAGTAATTCGTTATTTTATTTGAATCGATATGAAACCAGTCGTATTTCTCAAATTTTCCACTCTTGAAACCTGAGCTCATAAAAGCTACAATACCGACCAAACCAAAATAAAAAAATCCTTTCTTTAACATATATTAGTTTTCTTCTTAACGATGTAAAACAATATAAATCATTGATTATCGATTTATAAAACATCAATACTGAAATAAAAAATCAGTATTATTTAAGAAATTTCTACGGGTCAAATATACATAAAAAATAATAAATCTGATTTTCAGATAGTTAAAGTTATCTAAATGTAGATCTAAAGGAAGAATTGGAGTAATCTAACTAATTGGATTTACTAATTTGAATTTGCTTTCTCAACCAATTAATGTAGTTGGTTCTATTCACTTCGTGTTCACTTTCATTGACAGCAAATTCATGATAACCAAATCGAGTTACGCTAGCGCAAAAATAGATATAATTGTGTTTTTCAGGTTTTAAAACTGCTTCAATTGCCGTAATATCAGGCATCGCGATAGGTCCAGGTGGCAAACCACCATAAAAATAAGTATTGTACGGCGAATCAATTTTTAAGTCATTGGAAAAAACTCTCTTTATTACCATATTAAAATCCCCTAATTTTTTCTTCTTTGCATAGATTACTGTTGGATCCGCCTGAAGCAACATTCCTAGTCTTAATCTGTTCAAATAAACTCCTGCAACTCTAGGTCTTTCGTCTTTTTTAACGGTTTCTTTATGAACAATTGATGCCAATGTCATCACTTGAACGGGAGTTAAACCTAATTTTTGGGCCTGAGAAGTTCTTTCAGTATTCCAAAACTTACGATATTCTTTAATCATTTTATCACGGAATTTATCCGCTTTTGTATTCCAATAAAATTCATAGGTATTTGGAATACATATACTTATAACATTATCTTCAGTGAAACCATTTTCTTTCAAAAAGGTAGAATCTTTAAAAATATTCATCAAGGAAATACTGTCCGCTTCAATTTGAGAGCTTACCCTTCCAACCACATTTTCAATACGTTCTTGATTATTAAAAGCCAATTTTACAGGAATATTATTACGTAATGCCGTAATCAATTCGAAGTTATTCATTCCTTTTTTGAATAAGAAGCGTCCCGATTTTACATTTTGTATGTACGATCTTTTAGAAGCAACCATTTCAAATTTATCCATATCATCTATATATGGAGTGATAATCGTCTTTACCTGATCATAATTTGCGTCGGTAGGAATGTGTACATAAAGTTCATTTTCAGAAAATTTAGTGTTTTTAGAAAAGATATCGCCATACAATTTAATACCGAAAATTAATAATACGGCAATCAAAACAACTGAAACTATTGTAATTATTTTTTTAATGCTCAAAATATATATTTTAAAATTGATTATTTATTAATTGAAAGAGGGATTCATCTTTATACTTTCCATTTACCAAATTCCACTCTTTTTTTGTTCCAATATTTACAAATCCAAATTTAGTAAAAAGTCTGATACTAGCCTCGTTTTCAGTAGCGATATTTGCATACAATTGATGCAAGTTCAAATTTCTAAAAGTATATTTTATCAATAAATCCAATGCCTCAGTTCCAACACCCTGACTTCTATTTTCACTATCTTTAATTAGAATCCCAATTCCAGCGCGATTGTTTTTAGGATCAAATTCGAAGATATCTATTAATCCAATAGCAGTATCGTCGTCTGAATTACAAATCGCAAGTCGCAATTGTTTTGCTTCATAAATATCCTGATTGGCATTTTCAAGGTATTGCCGAATTAAAAAACGGCTGTAGGGGGTTTGAGTATGACTCACTTCCCAAACCAATTCGTCATTTTCCACCGCATACACAAACTCCAAATCATTAGGTTCCAATGCGCGAAGATAAATAGTTGCTCCCTTTAAAGTGATCAAATTATAGCATTTAAAAATTAATTTTTCCTTGGAATACAAAAGTTGCAGGCCCTTTTAAAAACACATTAGAATAATGAGAATCCTCTTTATCAAAGGAAACCTCTAATTTTCCGCCTTGAACATTTATTTTAATGGTATTCGAATTTGTTTTTCCAATATAATTCATTGCAATAGCAACAGCTGTAGCTCCTGTTCCGCAGGATAAAGTTTCGTCTTCTACTCCCCTTTCATAGGTTCGAATTGAAAAAGTAGCTTCGTTTATTTGTTCAACGAAATTAACATTGGCTCCAGCCGAACCATAAAGGCTACTATAACGAATTGCTGCTCCTTGAGATTTTATATCCAAATTTGAAATAGCAGAAACTACTTCAACATGATGAGGCGAGCCGGTATCTAAAAAAGTATAATTAGGTTGACTATTTACAGAATCAACGTCTTTCATTTGTAAAGAAACAATAATATCATCGGAAATCGTAGCATGATGCAGACCATCAATAGCCATAAAAGAAGCTGAATAATCAATAATCTGAAGTTTTTTTGCGAAGGCTACTAAACATCTACCACCGTTTCCACACATCGTACTTTGATTGCCATCGGAATTAAAATAAACCATTTTGAAATCGGTCTCAGCATCATTTTCCAACAAAATCAATCCATCAGCACCAATACCAAATCTCCTATTGCATAAATTTGCAATAAGCTGTACATCACTTTTTGGGAAGAAAAGATTGCGATTATCAATCATCACAAAATCATTGCCGGTTCCTTCGTATTTATCAAAATTGATTTCCATAATTAATTTGGTTGTTACAAAAGTACAAACTATTAATGAAAAGTTAATCATTGTTAAACGAGCGTTAAACTCTTTTTTTTACTCTTATACTTTTTTATTTTTACTTCAATAAAAAATTTAATAAGTATGAAAAATTTCTCAAATCTATTCTTAGTATCACTATTAAGCGTTGCTACTACACTTGGAGCCTACAAATTATTATTTGATAGTAACGGCTATTTTTCAAAAAATAGAAATTCAGTGGTTACTCTTGCTCCCAATAATTATGGTAAAACAGTTGGATTATCGTCTGAAGCAATTGATTTTACAGAAGCAGCTGACAAATCGGTACACACCGTAGTTCACGTAAAAAATGTGTCTTATACTTCAATAACCAATCCTATAATGGAATTCTTTTATGGATATAGAGGAGCTCAACAACAAGAACAAATAGGAACTGGATCTGGCGTTATTATCTCTGAAGATGGTTATATTGTAACCAATAATCACGTAGTTAAAGACGCGTCAGAAATTGAAATTACCTTAAATAATAAAAAATCTTATAAAGCTAAATTGGTTGGAACCGATTCAAAAATGGATATTGCTTTATTGAAAATTGATGCCGACGAAAAACTTCCGTATTCAACATTTGCTGATTCAGATTTGGTAAAAGTTGGTGAATGGGTTTTAGCCGTTGGGAATCCATACAACTTAACTTCAACAGTTACCGCAGGAATTGTTTCTGCAAAGGCAAGAAATTTAGACACTTCTGGCATTCAATCGTTTATCCAAACAGATGCGGCTGTAAATCCTGGAAATAGTGGAGGTGCTTTGGTAAATACTCGTGGTGAATTAATTGGAATCAACACGATGATTTCATCTCAAACCGGCTCCTATGTTGGCTATTCATTTGCAATACCTTCCAATATAGCTCATAAAATAATTGAAGATATCATGGAATTTGGCAATGTTCAAAGAGGAATTTTAGGAGTTGAAGGTGGTGAATTAAATAGTGCTACTTCAAAAGAATTAGGAATTAAAGAAACCGAAGGGTTTTATGTAAAAAGGGTAAATAAAAATACCGGAGCTGAAAAATCAGGTTTAACCAAAGGAGATATCATCAAGAAAATTGATACACAAAACGTAACTTCCTATGCTGAATTGAACGGTTATATTAGTACCAAAAGACCTAATGATCAAGTTCAGGTTACGATTATTCGAAATAATAAAACAATGATAATTCCGGTTATTTTAACAAAAAGCGACGTTATAAATACCCAATTTAAAGGATTGGAATTAGAAAATATCGGAGCGACAGATAAGAAGAAATTTAGAATTAGCTATGGCGTAAAAATCAAAGAAATAGACAATGACAAATTGCGCGCTTATGCAAATGACCTTAAAGGAGGAATCATAGTAAGTATTGGAAATAGCAAAGCGATTGATGTAGAGACCGTTTCAAAAGCACTTTCCAACATAGACGAAAACCAAGCTGTTCAAATTGAAATGTTAACCGTAAACGGACAAGTGATCCGCTTAATTTTATAGAATACCCTCTTACTTTAGTTTTTGAAAAGCCGATTTTTATTAATCGGCTTTTTTATTATTCAATAAATAAATTTAACACTAAAACTAGTTACGAAATCGATTGAAATGGGTACTTTTGCAAAAATTTTCAATTTACAAATTCAAATTTAGTTTAATTATTATGACAATATCCTACGAAAAAGAGGTTTCATTTCAAGCCAATCGAAGAAGAGCTGGCGTAGAATTTATTAAAATAATCAGCGATTTATGGTACGACAAATCCATTGAAATGGTGCTTTTTAGAAATCAATTAATTGATAAAAATGTAAGTGAAATTATCAACCTTCATGAATATGCTGG
>CALPNL020000089.1 GCA_943324925.2 Chitinophaga pinensis
AATGAAACGGAAACCTTCAAATGATAATTCTTTTCTTCTTTCGTCAAGAATTCCTTTCCAAGCTGCTTGAGCACTAGCAAAAACTGGCGCTGGTTGAGCTGTTGGGAAACGAGCATCTAAGATCACTTTTAAGTCTGCAGCAGCACCTGTTAAATCACCTGCAGCCACTTTCGCTTCTGCTCTAATGAAATACATTTCAGATAATCTACAAACCATGAAGTCAGGATTAAAACCATTAGCTGATGTTAAAGCCGATTGACCTCCGTGTTTTTGAAGAACCAAGATATCAGTGTTTTTAACGTCTGCAGAAGTTGTGTAATTAGGATCAATTAATGAACTTGTAGTTGCAGTACCAGTAGTAAATACATTTACAGCTAAACGGATATCTCCAGGAGTTGCAGCAAATTTGTTGTATAACGCTCTACTTACTTCATAGAATGGAGAACCATTTCTTCTGTTAGTAACTGAACACCAACCATTGTGAAGGTTAGTTCCTTGAGAGTTTTGAGCTGCAGTTCTTTTCAATCTAAAGATTACTTCTTTACCAGCTGCTTCGTTGTGTGTGTGGAAAACTGCTGCATAATCAGCTGCAGTATTCGCTAAAGTAATACCTGAAGTATTAATTACAAGGTTAGCATTAGTTAAAGCATTAGTATAATCTCCTTTTAAAGCATAAGCACGCGCTTTCAACGCTTGCGCTAAAGTTTTAGAAGCATTAGCTGTTTTGTTCGTATAAGCAGGTGCAGTATTCGAATTGTAAATAGCAATAGCAGCATCTAAATCAGCGTGAATAGAAGCATAAAACTCCCCATTCGTAGCTCTTCTTGGGAACTCAGATGTACTGATGATTCTGTTTGCTAAAACTCCAGCTAAAGCATTATCATCTTTAGGATTTGGAGAGAAGTACGACATTACTTTCAAATGACATGCTGCTCTTAAAACTAAAGCTTCTGCTTTTGCTCTGTTGATTACTTGAGTATCTGCTGCACTTGTAGGAACTACAGTTGAAGAAAATTCAATCACACGATTAAATCTCGCAATAGCACCATAACTAGAAGTCCAAATTGCAGTTGCTGTTGGATCGTCTTGTAGCATTAAGAATACATATTCTAATCTAATTCCTTGACCACCATTGTTGAAACCCATTGCAGCTTCATCAGTGAATACAGAACTAAATACATATTCAGCTCTATTGGTCATTATGTTCATACCTGAGTTCATCAATCTGGTAAGATCCGAACTTTTAGTAATAGCAACCTCCTCCGTTAATGAACCTGGAGTAAAAGGCTCTAATTCATTGTCGCACGAAACGAATAGTGTCAACGACAATAATAATAATCCATATATTTTTTTCATAATTTGTCTAATTAAAATTTAACTTGTAATCCAAAAGTGTATAATTTCGGAGTTGGGTACTGATATCCATCACCTGTTCTATCACTTTCAGGGTCAAAACCTTGCCATTTTGTAAAATTATACAAGTTTTCTCCTTGAAGTGTGAAAGACATATCAGAGATAAAAGTTCCGCTCAAGAATTTCTTAGGAACGTTATATCCTACTTGTACGTTTCTTACACGAACATAAGACGCATCTCTTAAGAAACGGTCAGAAGAATCACCTACACCTAAGTTAGTAGCAGATAATGAAGGAACACTAGTGTTTGTGTTTGTTGGAGTCCAAGCATTTAACATGTCAGCACCTACCACAAATTGACCAATATTTCCTACGTCATATAATGAATCTAAGTCAAAATCAAATCTCACTACGTCTAATGCATAAGTGAATAAAGTTGAAGCGAAGAAACCTTTGTAGTTAAAATCAAATCCGAAACCTCCAGAATATACAGGAGAATAATTAAGACCAACTGCTTTTTTATCAGTTGCTACAGGGCTTTCAGTTGCAGTTCCATCAGCAGCTTCAAACAATAAGTTACCCGTTGCAGGATTCACTCCTAAATAGTGATATACAAATGGCTCATAAATAGAACCACCATTTTGTGTAATGTAGTTTCCACTAGCAATTACCCCACCGTTAGATTCAATTTTACTAACTTTATTATTATTGTAAGCACCATTCGCTTTCAATGTTAACGTCATATCGTTAGTTTTGATTAAATCGTAAGTTAATTGTAATTCAAAACCTTTGTTAGTTACTGTAGCTTCAGAGTTTCTACTGATAGAAGAAACACCAGAAGTTGGAGTTACTGGAGAATCTAAGAATAAATCAGAAGTAGCTCTGTTATAGTAATCAAAAGATCCTCTAATTCTAGAGTTGTTGAATTCAAAATCAGTACCTACATTGTATTGTTTTGTAGTTTCCCATCTTAAAGCTGGGTAACCAAAACTAATAGAATAACCAGTTCCACCATTATAAGTGTTGTTAGAAACAGTATAGATATCAGCAAATGCTGGAGGATTCACACCTGCATAAACAGTACCCGCAACAATTCTTTGATTTCCTACCGTTCCATAAGAACCTCTTAATTTCAATGAATTTACGAAAGTAAATTTGTCCATGAAAGCTTCTTCATCAATATTCCATCTACCACCTAATGACCAGAAATTACCCCATTGGTATTCTTCAACAAATCTAGAAGTACCGTCTCTTCTTACAGAAGCCAATACACCGTATTTTTTGTTGTAGTCATAATCAACAGATCCGAAGTAAGAAACTAAGTCATTTCTTAATTGGCTAACAGAAGCTGAAGGAACATAAAAGTCATTAGCAGCTACGTCCGCAGCATAACCAGCTCCAGTATTTGGAACATATACCCCTGGGATCAAACCATTTCTTCTTAAGTTATTAGTATTTAAACGAGAATGGTTGTACTCAAAGTTAGCAAAAGCATTGAAAGTATGTAATCCAATTTCTTTTGAATAACCTAATTGAGATAAGTTAGTAAAGTAAAACTCTCTTCTTTGGTTCACATCTTCAAATCCATTGAAGTTACCACCCGCTAGAGAAGAAACTCCAGGAGTAGAAGAGAATAACAATGCGTTAAATGAGTTAGGACCTTCTGATTGGAAGAATCTGTTACTGATTAACTGACCACTAGTTCTATTTCTAAGTGTGAAGTCGTTAGCAATTTTGTAAGAAAAATCACCAGCAATATCCACACGGATTTCGTCTGTTAAGTTTTCGTATGTTACTAATTTATCCATCAACATAATAGGAGTAGCTAATAAACCTGGCGTGTTATTGTAGAAATCAAGCGCAGATTGAGAACCTTGGTACTCATCTGGAGAAACGTAAGGAGCTCCTAAAAATGCACCAGTAATATAGTTTCTGTTGATCGCTCCAGTACCTAAGTTAGTTGCTTCGTTGTTTTTAGAATATCCAAAAGCAGTGTTAACAGAATACTTGAATTTTTCGTTAGATGATTTTCCAGTGATGTTGTTTCTTAAAGTAAATCGGCTTAAACCAGTAGTTCTAAGAATACCATCTTGTTGGAAATAACCTAAAGAGGTGAATGAACTCATGTTTTTTCCACTGTTTTCAATACTTAAGTTGTGAGAAACAGAAGTTGAAGGTCTGAAGAAATAGTTCACCCAGTCAGTGTTTATTGCAAAAGCATCAATTTGAGCGTTAGTTAAAGTACCACCTAAACCAGTACCTAAATTTTGCTCAATTTTCAATAATTGTTTTGCATTAGCATATTCATATTTAGGAGTTTGTAAGTAACCTGCTCCATACTGTGAATCATACTTGAAAGTTGTTTTAGCATCACCAAATTTAGCTTGTTTCGTTTTAATAACGATTACACCATTAGAACCTCTATTACCATATTCAGAAGTTGCAGAAGCATCTTTTAATACAGCGATAGACTCGATATCATTTGGGTTGATACTTCTAAAGTTATCACTATTAGAAGGGAAACCATCAATTACATATAAAGGATCAGTACTACCTGAGATAGAACCTACCCCTCTAATTACAACTGTTGATTTAGCACCTGGTTGTCCAGTGTTAGCAGAGATGTTAACCCCAGCCAATTGTCCTTGGATAGTGTTAATCGCACTCGCGTTTGGACGATTTCCAATAGTTTCAGAAGAAACCGATGCAATTGCAGTTACCGCTGTTTTCTTAGAAACGTTTCGGTAACCTTGTGAAACTACAACCTCAGCCAGTTTAACTCCATCCTGCATTTTTACATTTACAGTGTTTGAAGCACCTACTTTAGCAGTAGCGTCTGTCATTCCAACAAAAGAGAAAACCAATACGTCTCCAGCTTTTGCTTTGATAGAAAATTTTCCATCAACATCTGTTTGTGTTCCGGTTTTAGTACCTTGAACAACAACATTAGCACCTGGTAGAGGACCTGATTTATCAGACACAGTACCTGTGACAGTTTTCTCTTGTGCAAAAGAAAACTGCATAGTTAACGCTATTAGTAGCGTAAAAATCCATTTTAACTTTGATCTCATATTATTTTTATTTGAATTAGTTATTCCGCAAACTTCTTAATAAATTCTTAATTAAACAAACTTTATTAGAAAAAAAATAAATTAACAAATGTTAAAGTTATATACAATAGTATGAAGTATTATATAAAACACTGGGTATAAATTAATAATTAATCAACTATTTTTATAGTTTTGTAACGAAATATTCAATATTAATTTAATGTTAAGAAGCTATTTTTTAGAGAATTGCATTGAAGCAGGAACTGATGAAGCAGGTCGGGGCTGTATTGCAGGTCCTGTTACTGCAGCTGCAGTAATTCTTCCAGAGAATTTTTCAAACAATTTACTTAACGATTCCAAGTTACTTTCGGAGAAACGTCGTTTTGATTTGCGGCCAATAATTACAGGTGAAGCGGTTTCCTATTCTGTTACTCATATTGAACCATTGCTAATTGATGAAATAAATATTTTAAATGCCTCTTTGAAAGCGATGCAAGAATCGGTATTAAAATTAAATCCGATTCCGAAACATATTATAGTAGATGGAAACCGACCGTTAATTTCAAAAGGCAGCCATAATAATACTATAGGTAAACTATTTACCGCTGAAGAACTGGATTTAATAAAATCGATACCAAGCACTTCTATAATTAAAGGAGATTCTAAATACCTGAGTATTGCAGCAGCTTCTGTTTTAGCCAAAACCTACCGCGACGATTACATGGATTTGATTCACGAGGAATTTCCGATGTACAATTGGAAACAAAATAAAGGCTATCCAACTAAAGAACACCGCGCTGCAATTTTAAAATATGGTGTGACGAAATACCATCGAATGACGTTTCGATTATTGGAAGAGACAAAGAGATGATAGACGAAGAGAATTTGTGCTAATTAGTGTAATTCGTGGTTAAATATAGAAGTTGAAGGTTTTGGGTTGTAGGTTATAAGTTGTAGGTTTTAGGTTGTAGGTTGTGGGTTGTGGGTTGTGAGTTTTAGGCTGTAGGCTGTAGGTTATTGGTTTAGTTTATAGGTAAACTAAAAACAATTCAAAATTTATAATTCAAAATTTAAAATAATTTTCCTTGCGTGCTTTGATAAAACTTTGTGCCTTTTGTGGTTAAATAAATTTACTTTCAAATAATTCTGAAAAGTGTTTCAAAATTCTATCTTTAACTTCTTGTTCGTTTACTTTTTCAACTCCTAATTCTACATTTAATGAGGTAACTGCTTTTCCCTTAATGCCGCAAGGGATAATATTATCAAAATAACCCAAATCGGAATTGACATTTAAGGCAAATCCATGCATCGTTACCCAGCGAGAAGCTCGAACTCCCAAGGCGCAAATTTTCCTTGCAAATGGCGTTCCAACATCCAACCAAACTCCTGTTTCGCCTTCACTTCTTGTACCTATTATAGCATAGTCGGCTAAAGTGAGAATAATCACCTCTTCCAAAAAGCGCAAATACTTATGGATATCAGTAAAAAAATTATCTAAATCCAATATTGGATAACCTACTATTTGACCTGGTCCGTGATACGTGATATCTCCACCTCGATTAATTTTGTAAAAGGTAGCTCCTTTGGCTTCCAATTGTTTTTCGGATAAAAGCAAATTTGCTAAATCACCACTTTTACCTAAAGTATATACGTGAGGGTGTTCTACAAATAAAAAGTAATTTGGGGAATCAATGGCAGTTTCCTCTCTCCTATTCTTGATTTTTAAATCCACAATTCCCTTGAACAATTCCTCCTGGTATTCCCAAGTGGCTTTGTAATCTTTCAAACCGAGATCTTGAAATTGGATCTTTTTATTCATTGCTATTATTTGTGGCGCAAAGTTACAAAGTTTAATACGAAAACAACTTTAAATGGAAAGTCAAATTAATTTTCAAATTTTCAAATTGCTACATTTTCAAATTTAACTATCTTTGCTTTCTTAAAAATAGATCACAATGGCATTATCTGAGCAAGAAATACTTCGTAGAGAAGCACTTCAAGAATTACGAAATTTGGGAATTAACCCCTACCCTGCTGACGAATTTGTTACGACCGCTTTTTCAAATGAAATTTTAGCCGATTTCGAAAAATTTGATGGCAAAGAAGTTGTTTTAGCAGGCCGATTGATGGGGAAAAGAATCATGGGTAAAGCTTCATTTGCTGAACTTAAAGATTCTGAAGGACGCATTCAAATTTACATTTCGAGAGATGATATTTCTAACGATGAAGAAAAAACGATGTACAATGTGGTTTTCAAAAAGCTATTGGACATTGGTGACTTTATTGGGATAAAAGGAACTGTTTTTAAGACTCAAGTAGGTGAAATTTCTATTCATGTTTACGGTTTAACCGTTTTGGCTAAAGCCTTGAAACCGCTTCCTGTGGTAAAAACTGATGCTGACGGAAAAACCCACGATGCTTTCGCCGATCCAGAACAAAGATACCGCCGTCGTTATGTTGATTTAACGGTGAACGATCATGTAAAAGAAACGTTTGTAAAAAGAACAAAATTGTTCAATGCAATGCGTTCGTTTTTTAATGACCAAGGTTATTTGGAAGTTGAAACTCCTGTTTTACAACCTATTCCAGGTGGCGCTGCGGCTCGTCCATTTATAACACACCACAATTCGTTAGATATTCCATTGTACATGAGAATTGCAAACGAATTGTATTTAAAAAGATTGATTGTTGGAGGTTTTGAAGGAGTTTATGAGTTTTCGAAAAACTTCAGAAATGAAGGCATGGACCGAACTCACAATCCAGAATTTACCGCAATGGAAATATATGTAGCCTACAAAGACTACAATTGGATGATGAAATTCACCGAAAATTTATTGGAACATTGCGCTGTTGCTGTTAATGGAACTTCGGAAGTTACTTTTGGAGAACACAAAGTTAACTTTAAAGCTCCGTATGCAAGAGTGACCATGACTGATTCTATTAAGCATTTTACAGGATTTGATATTTCTGGTAAATCGGAAGCGGAATTATTCGAAGCAGCAAGAGGAATGGGAATTGACGTCGATTCTACAATGGGTAAAGGAAAACTGATAGATGAAATTTTTGGCGCTAAATGCGAAGGAAACTATATTCAACCTACCTTTATTACTGATTATCCGAAAGAAATGTCGCCTCTATGTAAGTCACATCGCGACAACCCAGAATTGACAGAGCGCTTTGAATTGATGGTTTGTGGTAAAGAAGTAGCCAACGCTTATTCTGAATTAAACGATCCAATTGACCAACGAGAGCGTTTTGAACACCAATTGAAATTAGCAGAAAAAGGAGACGATGAAGCCACCGAATTTATCGATGAAGATTTTCTTCGTGCCTTAGAATATGGGATGCCACCAACCTCAGGTTTAGGAATTGGAATGGACCGATTAATGATGTTTTTAACCAATAATTCTTCAATTCAAGAAGTGTTATTTTTCCCACAAATGCGTCCGGAGAAAAAG
>CALPNL020000090.1 GCA_943324925.2 Chitinophaga pinensis
AAGGGAAAATTCTTTACTGGACCAATCCATTTAGAAAGCAATATCAATTTGCATATTGAAGAGGGTGGAGAAATTGTATTTAGTGCAAATCCTTCTGACTATCCTTTAGTATTAACTTCATTTGAAGGTACAGAAGTAATCAATTATTCTCCTTTATTGTATGCTTATCAAAAAACGAATGTTGCAATTACTGGAAAAGGGACTATTAACGGACAAGGTAACAATATAAATTGGTGGCCTTGGTGCGGAAAAGATACCTACGGTTGGAAAAAAGGAGATCCAAAACAAAACGTTGCTAAATTAATGCAAATGGCCGAAGAGGGTGTACCTGTAAAAGAGCGGATTTTTGGGGATGGGTATTTTTTAAGACCCAATTTTGTAGAATTTTTTGAATGCAATAACGCATTGATTAAAGACATTAAAATTATAAATGCACCATTTTGGGTTATACATCCTATGAAATCTAACAATGTTATTATTGATGGGGTAACTGTAACCAGCCACGGGCCAAATAATGATGGGTGTGATCCAGAGTATTCGAAAAATGTTGTAATCAGAAATTGTAATTTCAATACGGGTGACGATTGTATTGCTATTAAATCGGGTAGAGATGCTGATGGGAGAAGGGTTAATAGAGTGTCAGAAAATATTTACGTTCAAAACTGTAAGATGTATGATGGTCATGGCGGAGTTACAATAGGAAGTGAAATATCTGCAGGGGTAAGAAATGTATTTGTAGAAAATTGTGTTATGGATAGCCCAGAATTGGATCGAGCAATTAGATTAAAATCGAACTCACGAAGAGGGGGATTTGTAGAGAATTTATTTGTAAGAAATGTTCAAATTGGTGAAGTAGGAGAATCAGTTTTAGGAATTGATTTATTCTATTCTGTTCACGGAAACCAAGACGGGAGTTACATCCCTCGAATTGATAATATAGTATTAGAAAATATTACAGTAAAAAACGGAGGTAAATTTGCCATTTTAGCAAAAGGCCATAAGTCGTTACCAATAAAGAACATTCTATTTAAAAATGTGGTGATTGATAAAGTTAAAACTAACTTTTCAATTGAGAATGTTGAAAATTTGAATTTCATTAACACCACTATTAACGGAATAAAAATTGAAAAAGTTAATTAAATTACCAATTCTTTAATAATAACCAACAAACAATAAAATTATGAGTTTTAAAAATTTACTTAAAAAAAGAGTAAACCTTTTATTAGTAGTCCTTTTTTTAGTTGCACTTCCAAGTACAACTCTTTGGGCTCAAAAAAGCATTGCGGTTAGCGGAACAATAATTGATGCCACTGGAGTTTCAATTCCAGGAGTTAATGTTATTGAAAAAGGAACTAAAAATTCTGTAACCACTGATTTAGATGGTAAATTTTCTATTAACGTAGCAAGTTCTAAAAGTGAGTTAGTATTTTCCTACCTAGGATATGAGACGATTTCTCAAGTTGTAGGTACAAAAAGAACATTAAATATATCCTTAAAAAATACTGAAGCTAAATTAGATGAAGTAGTCATAGTAGGGTATGGAACTTCAAAAAAATCCGATTTAACGGGTTCTGTAGCTTCAATATCAGGGGATGCTTTAAAGAAAAATCCTGTAGCAAATGTTGCCGAAACTTTAACGGGTAGAATTGCGGGTGTTCAAGTAACCTCTACTGAGGGTTCGCCGGATGCAGATATTAAAATTAAAGTAAGAGGAGGCGGTTCGTTAACTCAAGACAGTGCTCCATTATTAATTGTTGACGGATTTCCTGTAAACACCATTAATGATATTTCACCTTCTGATATTGAAAATATTACCATTCTAAAGGATGCTTCTTCCACTGCAATTTACGGATCGAGAGGTGCATATGGAGTGGTTATCATTACTACAAAAAGTGGTAAAGATGGTGCTAAAATTTCAGTGAACTATAATATTTTTAGTGGAGTGAAAAGAATTGCAAAAACTATTGATGTTCTTCGTCCTTCAGATTATGTAAAATGGCAATATGAATTTGCATTACTAAAGAATGATATTCCCTCTTTTGATCAATATTATGGAGCATGGCAAAACAACAGTCAATACAATAATACGCAACCTATAGATTGGCAAAGAGAAGTTTATGGTCGTTTAGGAGAAGTGGTAAGTCAAGATTTGAGCGTAAGAGGTGGTTCAGATAAGATGAATTTCAATTTTAATTATGCTCGTTACGATGAAAAAGCGATTATGATTGGTTCTGATTTCCTTAGAAATAACCTTTCATTGTCTTTAAAAAATAAGGCGAGTAAAAAAGTAGATTTATCATTTACACTTCGTTATTCTGATACCAAAATTAATGGAGGTGGAGCTAACGAACAAAAAGAAGTTTCTTCAGCTGACTCCCGTTTGCGCCATGTAGTTGGTTATTCTCCTATTCCGATTCCAGCTTTAACAACAGATGATACCGACGATGCGATAGTAGGTTATTTAACCAACCCTTTTGTTGCTGTAGATGATAACAATCGTCGTCAATTGAGAAAAAACTTTAACATGCAAACTAGTTTTAGTTGGAAAATTATCGATAATCTTCAATTTAAATCAGATATAGGTTTAGATAATTATAACTATTTGGACTATCGTTTTTATGGTCGTTCTACCTATTATGCTAGTAATGTACCAGCAGCAGAAAACCAAAGATTATCCTCATTAATAATATCGGATAGAAAAGAATTACGGGTAAGAAATTCTAACACTATAAATTATGATTTTAAAGATATAATAGGGAAAAATCAAAAATTAAAAGTATTAATTGGTGAAGAAACAATCGATTATCGTTCAAATGAAATCACAAGTACTATTCAGGCTTTCCCAAAATTATTTACATTTGAAAATGCCATTAACTTGAGTTCTCAAGGTAAACCACTTTCGGTAAATAATTACTACAATCCAGATGATAAATTAATGTCATTCTTCGGAAGAATAAACTACGATCTTTTTAATAAATATTTATTCACTGCTACCTATAGAGCCGATGGGTCTAGTAAATTTTTAGGAGCTAATAAATGGGGTTACTTTCCATCAGCAGCTGTGGCATGGAAACTTAAAGAAGAAAGTTTCTTAAAAGAGGTTGATTGGATTAACTCATTGAAATTAAGAGCGAGTTATGGTCTTGCTGGGAATAATAATATTCCAACAGGACAAACGAACCAAACCCTTCAATCCTATGCAACAACCTGGATCAATGGAGTTCCTAATTATTGGGCACCATCTGATTACATGGCTAATCCAGACTTAAAATGGGAAACTACAGTGACCCAAAACTTTGGTTTAGATTACGATTTATTTAAAGGAAAAGTTACTGGATCTTTCGAAGTTTATAAAAACCTAACTAAAGACTTATTAATTCCATTTAATATAAATACTTCTTACACTTACCAATGGAGAAATATGGGTGAAGTTCAAAACTCTGGTTTTGAAGCAACCTTAAACCTAATTGCTGTTGAAAATAAAAATTTCGGTTTGAATTTCAACTTTAATATTGGTGTAAATAAAAATAGAATCAACTCTCTTGGAGTGATGAATAACTTTGGTATTTCTTCAGGTTGGGCTTCAACAGCAATTGGGAATGATTACTTAGTAAATGTTGGAGATTCAATGGGACTAATGTATGGGTATCAAAGTGATGGTCGCTATGAAGTGAGCGATTTTAATTACTCAGCGGGTGTTTACACATTGAAACCAGGTGTTGTAAATAGTTCATATGCAATTGGAACTATCAGACCAGGATCAATGAAACTTAGAGATATCAATGGAGATGGAATTGTAAATTTACTAGATCAAACAGTTATTGGAAATGCAAATCCTAAGCATACTGGAGGATTTGTAGTAAATGCAAATGCGTATGGATTTGATTTATCTGCGGCTTTCAACTGGAGTTATGGAAATGACATCTATAATGCGAATAAAATTGAATTTACCTCAGCAACTTCTACTCCAAATGGTCAATATAGAAACTTAGGTTCTGATATGGCAGACGGTACTAGATGGACAAATCTAGATCCTTTAACAGGAGTATTAGTTACAGACCCTTCAGCATTAACAGCATTAAATGCAAATTCAACTATGTGGTCTCCTTATATGAAACAATATGTGTTTAGCGACTGGGCTGTTGAAGATGGCTCTTTCATCAGATTAAACTCTGTCTCACTTGGTTATACTTTCAAAAAATCCTTAATTGAAAAAATAGGATTATCTAATTTAAGATTCTATGCTACCGGTAATAATGTGTTTATACTTACTAAATATTCAGGCTTAGATCCTGAAGTATCAACTAGAAGAAAAACACCTTTAACCCCTGGTGTAGATTCGTCTCCTTATCCAAGAAGCCGACAAGTTATTTTTGGATTGAACCTTAGTTTTTAATTAAATAAATAAAAAAAATATGAAAAAGATAATTATAATTTCAGGATTAATTATTGCAGGTTTATTTACCTCGTGTGAAGACTTCTTAGAGGCTCCAGCAGTTTCATCTGGAGAAGAATCAGTAATTTTTTCTACTGCTGATTTAGCTAAAGGTGCTGTTGATGGAATAAAAGTTCCTTTTGCAGAAACCAATTCTTACAGAGGTAGATTTTTACCTTGGTATGGTTTAAATACAGATACAGAATGGTACAATTCATCAGAATCAACTACTGACGATAAACCAAGTCTTTGTACTTATGATGCAAGACCAAACAACAGCCAAATGAATTCTTCTAATAACGTTTGGGCAATGATGTATATTGGTATAGAAAGAGCTAACATCTGTATTCGTGGTCTTCGTCGTTATGGAAATCCAACTCCAGGTACACCACTTGGACACCTTTTAGGAGAAGCGTTAACGTTACGAGCTATTTATTATGCCGATTTATTGAAAACTTGGGGTGATGTGCCTGCTCGTTTTGAGCCTATAACTTCTGATAATATTTACATAGAAAAAACAAGTAGAGATGTAATTTACAAACAATTAATTGCCGATTTAGGTGAAGCATCAGATTTAACTCCATGGCCAAATGAAACGGCTTGGACTACAAGTGTAGAAAGAGTAAATAAAGCTTTTGTAAAAGGGTTACGTGCTCGTTTAGCATTGGCTGCAAGCGGATACCAACAATATCCTGATGGAGTTCGTAGAAGTAACGATCCAGCTTTGTCAGTGGCTAATATGTATCCATTAGCTTTAGCAGAATGCCGTGCGGTTATTCAATCAGGAAAAGCACGCTTAGAGCCTTCATTTGAAACTTTATGGAAAAAATACAATCAAGAAAATATAACTGCAGGTGGAGAATCTCTTTGGGAACTTCCTTTCGCAGATGGTAGAGGAAGAATGTTGTTTACATTTGCGGTTTATCATACAAGTGTTGACCAATTCCAAGCCAATGGTTCTGCTAAAGGTGGCGTAGCTGGTCCACTTCCAAATGTTTTCTATGACTATGATCAAGTAGATACTAGAAGAGATGTAACTTGTGTGCCTTATAAATACGGAACTGCCGTTGCTGGAATTGCAAAGCAACAATTAAACGCATTCAATAAATGGTATTTTGGTAAATACAGATACGAATGGATGAATAGAATGGTTACTTCTACAAACGATGATGGTGTTAATAAAATGTACATGCGTTATGCTGAAATTTTAATGATGGCTGCTGAAACTGCAAATGAAGTTGAAGGTCCAGCAGCAGCAGCACCCTATATGAAAGAATTAAGAAGAAGAGCATTTGCTACAGCAGATCATACTGTAAAAGTGGATCAATATGTTAATGCTTTAACTAGTAAACCAGCAATGTTTAATGCTATTGTTGATGAGCATAAATTTGAATTCACAGGGGAAATGGAACGTAAACAAGCTCTTATTCGTTGGGGTTTATTGAAAACTAAATTGGACGAAGCCATAACCAGAATGACTAATTTAAGGGATCGAACGGGAGAGTATGCTACTGTTCCTTCTACATTATACTTTAAATATAGAGCCGATAATATTACCTTAGATGTCTATGGGTTAAATAGAGGTGAATCAACTAATCCTGGAGTAGCATACACTTCTTTTCCTTGGAATAGTTTAGTTGATTCTAAAATAACCTCATTATATAAAGTAGGTGTAAATCCTGATAACAGACAGTTTTGGCCAATTTGGCAAGTGTTTATTGACGGAAGTAATGGAAAATTAGTTAATGATTACGGCTATTAATAATTAGTCACATTAATAAATAAACAATATTAATTATGAAAATACCTATTTAATTCTATATTAGAAATAAATAGGTATTGTTCTTTTAGGTATCAAATGAATAAATCGAGTTTATTTTTTTTCTTAGTTATAATTACCAATTTCAGTTTTTCACAACAGAAAAATTCTTCTATGTGGGTAGCTGATAATGGCGATGGAACCTATAAAAACCCAATAATTAACGCCGATTATTCAGATCCTGATGTAATTCGTGTTGGCGACAAATACTATATGACCGCCTCCTCTTTTAATTGTATTCCTGGATTACCGATATTAGAATCCAGTGATTTAGTAAATTGGAAATTAATTGGTTATGGACTAAAAAAATTAGTTCCAGAATCTGTTTTTGACAAACCCCAACATGGAAATGGTGTTTGGGCACCATGCATCCGATTTCATAATAATTCCTTTTATATTTATTATCCAGATCCCGATTTTGGAATTTTTATGATTAAATCAAATAAAGCAAATGGTCCTTGGTCGAATCCAATTTTGGTAAAATCTGGTAAAGGATTAATTGATCCAACGCCACTTTGGGACGATAATGGGAAAGTTTATTTAGTTTATGCTTTTGCAGGAAGTCGAGCCGGAATAAAAAGTAGATTGGTTGCTTGCACTATGAATAGTGAAGGTACTTATGCAAATAATGATGAGGTTTTAATTATTGATGGTCATCAAGACGAAGCGACTATAGAAGGGCCAAAAGTGTATAAGAAAAATGGGTATTATTATATTTTTGCACCAGCAGGCGGGGTAAGTACTGGTTGGCAAACTGTTCTTCGTTCCAAAAATATTTATGGACCCTATGAAAAGAAAAAAGTTCTTGATCAAGGAAATTCATTAATTAATGGTCCACATCAAGGCGCTTGGGTACAAACGCAAACTGGTGAAGATTGGTTTTTTCATTTTCAAGACAAAGAAACTTTGGGAAGAGTCGTGCACTTGGAACCTATGAAGTGGAGTAACGATTGGCCTTTTATAGGTGTTGATACCAATGGTGACGGTGTAGGAGAACCAGTTGCTATCTATAAAAAACCTAATGTTGGTAAAAATTTTCCAATAGTCTATTTGAATGATACAGATGAATTTAACTCACCTCAACTTGGTTTACAATGGCAATGGCATGCAAATTCTCAAATAACCTGGGGTTTTCCATCTTCTTTAGGATACTTTCAATTGAATTGTATTCCCAAACCGAAAGAGACAATAAATCTATTTGATATTCCTAACCTATTATTGCAAAAATTTCCTAGTGATGAATTTACTGCAACGACCAAGTTAACATTTAATCCAAGATTGGATGAGGAAGAAGTGGGATTGGTGGTTATGGGATTGGATTATTCCTATTTAAAATTAAAACAATCTGGGGGTAAAATTTATTTATCTCAAAATAATTGTAAAAAGGCAGATAAAAAAGAACTTGAAATAGAATCAGATGTCGTTCTACTAAACAACAATACAATTTATTTACAAGTTCAAGTTGAAAAAAATGGAAATTGTCGATTTCAATACAGTGAAGATGGAAGCGTCTTCAAAAATATAGGAATGCCATTCAAAGCAAAAGAAGGAAAATGGATTGGTTCAAAA
>CALPNL020000091.1 GCA_943324925.2 Chitinophaga pinensis
CAATGGGAAGAAGATGCGAAAAACAATCGTATTTTAGTAACCGAAGACAACGTTGCTGATGTAGTTTCTATGATGACAGGGATACCTGTAAATCGTATTGCACAAGCTGAAAGCAATAAATTAGCTATCCTACCTGAACTTATTCAAAATAAGGTAGTTGGTCAAAACGAAGCGGTATTAAAAATCGCTCGTTCTATTCAAAGAAATCGCGCTGGATTAAAGGACCCAAATCGACCTATAGGTTCATTTATTTTCTTAGGTCAAACTGGGGTGGGTAAAACTCAATTAGCAAAAGTTTTGGCTAAAGAATTATTCGATTCTGAAGATGCTTTAATTAGAATTGATATGAGCGAATACATGGAAAAATTTGCCATTTCAAGATTAGTTGGTGCTCCTCCAGGATACGTAGGTTATGAAGAAGGTGGTCAATTAACTGAAAAAGTAAGAAGAAAACCTTACAGTGTAGTATTGTTAGACGAAATTGAAAAAGCACATCCCGATATCTTTAACATGATGTTACAAGTATTAGATGACGGCTATTTAACGGATAGCTTAGGACGTAAAATCGATTTCAAAAATACTATTATTATCATGACTTCCAATATTGGCGCTCGCCAATTGAAAGATTTTGGTCAGGGTGTTGGATTTGGTACTTCAGCAAAAATTTCTCAAGCAGATGAAAATTCAAAGAGCATCATTGAAAATGCACTTAAAAAAGCGTTTTCCCCAGAATTCTTAAACAGAATAGATGATGTTATTGTTTTCAATGCTTTAGAAAAACACGATATCGATTTGATTATCGAAATTGAATTGAAGAAATTATATTCAAGAATAAAAGATTTGGGTTACGAATTAAATCTTTCTGACACTGCCAAGGCTTTTATTGCAGACAAAGGTTTCGATAAGCAATTTGGCGCTAGACCACTAAAAAGAGCCATTCAAAAGTATGTGGAAGATGCACTAGCTGAAGAAATTATTACCAGTAAAATAGGTAATGGCGATGAAATATTCATGGATCTTGACGAAGCAACTCAGGAATTAGTCGTAAAAGTAACTAAAGCTACTGAGGCAAAAAATCAATAAATACAATATATAACAAGAATTTAGACCCATCTTTTCCTCAATATCAGATGGGTTTATTATTTAATATAATTCTACATTTTAATTAAAACAAAATATATACTTTTGGCAAATATTATTTTATCAATTTACAATCAATAATATGTTTAAAGAAAAAGTTATAGTTGGTAGTGAAGAATGGTGTTCCTTCCCTATTTTAGGAATTCCAACCATTAAAGCAAGAGTGGATTCAGGTGCCAAGACCTCTGCATTACACGCTATCAATATTGCGCCATTTATAAAGGATGGTGAAAATTGGGTAAAATTTGATATTAACCCAATTCAAAATAATGTAAAAACAATTATACATTGTGAATCAAAATTAATTGATAAAAGAATAGTAAAAAGTTCAAGCGGATTCAGAGAACAACGTTACGTTATCGGGTCTGAATTGGAAATTGGAGGAAAAAAATGGCTTATTGAAATTACCTTGACTAATCGAGATTCTATGGGATTTCGAATGCTTTTAGGTCGTGAAGCCATGAGCGGAAGAGTACTTGTTGATCCGGAACAAAAATATTTATTAGGAGAACCTACTTCTGATAAACTAACTGAGCTTTATAAAACTTCTGAAAAAGCTACAACAGGACTTCGTATTGGTGTACTAGCAAGTAATAAAGAATTGTATAGCAATAAGAGAATCATGGAAGCTGGAGAAATGCGTGGTCATGAAATGCATTTCTTAAACATCAAAGAATGCTATATGAAATTAGACGCTACCACTCCCGAAATTCACTATCGTGGCGGAAGAATATTAGATAATTTTGATGCTATTATCCCTAGAATTCGACCAAGTATTACTTTTTATGGCTGTGCTTTAACACGTCAATTTGAGGCTTTGAAAGTGTATTGCTTGAATTCTGCTGCAGCAATCACTCAATCTCGAGATAAATTATATTCTTTACAATTGTTATTAAATAACGGCGTGGATATTCCAACAACTGGTTTTGCCAACTCCCCTCTTGACACCAACGATTTGATTAAAATGGTAGGCGGACCTCCATTAATTGTAAAATTATTAGAAGGTACTCAAGGAAAAGGAGTGGTAATGGCTGAAACCAAAAAAGCAGCTGAAAGTGTAATTAATGCTTTCAAAAGTTTGAATGCCAATATATTAGTTCAAGAATTTATCAAAGAAGCTAACGGAAAAGACATACGTTGTTTTGTAATTGACGGTAAAGTAGTAGCAGCAATTCAACGCGAAGCAATGCCGGGAGAATTTAGAGCAAATATTCACCTAGGTGGAACCGCATCTGTTATTAAAGTTACCGCTGAAGAAAAAAGAATTGCAATTAAAGCTGCAAAAGCTATGGATTTAAAAGTAGCTGGAGTAGATATTATCCGCTCATCTAAAGGACCATTATTATTGGAAGTTAACTCTTCACCAGGCTTAGAAGGCATTGAAGGAGCAACCAACAAAGATATTGCAGGAGAAATGATCAAAGCAATTGAGAAAAATTTTAAACATAAAATGTAATTTTTCTCAATAAGAATTAAACATTTTAATGCCAATTTAAATTTCTATATCAATCACAAAGCTATTTAAGAACGCCACTGAATTTTGGATATCATAATGTAATATTCTATCTTCTTTAACCAAAGGTACTTCTTCACGATACGATTTTAAGAATAGCTCAATAAAATCACTTGATTGTAAGGGACGTCTAAACTCAATGGCTTGAGAAGCGTTCATTAATTCAATAGCTAGAATTCGCTCTAAATTATCCATGATTCGTAACGCTTTGGTAGCCGCATTAGCACCCATACTCACATGATCTTCTTGACCATTTGAAGACACAATACTATCAACGCTTGCAGGAGTTGCCAACTGTTTATTTTGACTTGCTATACTTGCTGCGGTATATTGCGGAATCATAAATCCTGAATTTAATCCCGGATTATCAACTAAAAATGGTGGCAAATTTCTTAATCCAGAAATTAATTGATACGTTCTCCTTTCAGAAATACTTCCTAATTCCGATAATGCAATGGCAAGAAAATCTAATGCTAAAGCTAATGGCTGTCCGTGGAAATTACCACCAGAAATGATCTGATCGCTTTCTATAAATACATTTGGATTATCAGTTACTGAGTTGATTTCTGTTTTAAAAACTTTTTTCACATAATCAATTGCATCTTTTGAAGCGCCATGAACTTGAGGGATACAACGGAAAGAATACGGATCTTGAACATGTTCTTTAGGTTGAGATATAATTTCACTTCCTTCTAAAAATTCATTCACTCGGTTTGCAGTTATAATTTGTCCTTTGTGAGGTCTAATAAAGTGAATTAATTCGTTGAATGGTTCTTGTCGACCATCAAAACCTTCCAATGAAATGGTTCCAATTAAATCGGCTAAATAAGAATATTTTATCGCTTTCAATAGAATATGAGTCCCATAAGCACTCATGAATTGGGTTCCATTAAGCAAAGCCAACCCCTCTTTTGACTGAAGTACAATAGGACTCCAATCAAATTGCTTCATTACTTCAGAAGTGGATACTTTATTACCTTTAAAAACTACTTCTCCTTCGCCTAATAATGGCAACGACAAATGAGCTAAAGGAGCCAAATCGCCAGAAGCACCAAGAGAACCTTGAGTGTAAATTACAGGAAAAATATCATTATTGTAAAAATCAATGAGTCTTAAAACAGTTACTAATTGAACTCCAGAATAACCATAACTCAAGGATTGTATTTTAAGAAGCAACATCAACTTAACGATTTCAGAAGGAACTTCCTCGCCAGTTCCACAGGCATGAGATTTCACTAAATTTTCTTGAAGTTTGGAGAGATTTTCATTTGAAATTTTCACATTGCAAAGGGAACCAAAACCGGTATTAATTCCATATATTGGAATTTCATTCGCTTCCATTTTGGAATCTAAATAATCTCTACATTTTTGAATATTAACCCTCGCTTCTTCAGATAATTCAAGAGTTTTATGTTGGTGTATAATAGCTTGCAACTCTTCCAACGAAAGAACGTCGGTACTTATATAATGAATATTACTCATGATCAAAATTTATTTGAAATACAAAAATCACTATTTACTAATTATAAAGCAAGGTTTATTCAGATATTTTATAATTATAATAATTAGGCTATCAATTCAATATAGGCATTTCCAATATTTTCAATAATATCAGAAGCTATAAAAGCTTGATAACTACTTTTTGGCGCACCAATATCTGCTGTCAAACCGTGCAAATAAACTCCCATAATTGCTGCATCTATAGGACTATAGGATTGAGCAAGCAAACTAGTAATCATTCCCGATAAGACATCTCCACTTCCAGCAGTTGCCAACGCTTGATTTCCAGTAGTGTTTTCATAAATTTCATTCTGAAAAACTACCAATGTTGGCGAGCCTTTAACCACAATTACGAGATTGTATTTATTAGATAATTGAATTACTCGGTTCATTTTGTCCAAATTAGAATCCCATTTACCAATTAGACGTTCCAATTCTTTTAAATGAGGAGTTAAAATCGTGTTTCTAGGTAATAAATCCAGCCATTCTATATTTTGAGATAGAGTATTAATTCCATCAGCATCAATAATCAAAGGGGTTGTATTAATTTTTAAGAAATTATGAAACGCTTTTTGTGTTTCTAGTTCCTGCCCCATACCCATTCCAATTCCAATGGCTTGAAAATTATTTTCAATATTAATATTGGTAATATAACTCAAACAATCGTCTGTGGAAACCATCACTTCAGGAATTGAAATTTGAACTATTTCATAACCACATTTTGGAATAAATGCGGTAACTAATCCACAACCTGTTTTTAAACAGGCTTTTGAAGCCAAAACCACGGAACCTATTTTTCCATAGCTACCTCCAATAATTAGAGCATGACCCTGAATACCTTTGTGAGTATGTTGATCTATGGGACGATATCTTTTAATAAATTCGTTTTTATCAATAATCATATTAGTAGGTTTTAATATCATTTAAATTTACGAAAAAATTGAATGAAAGTCGTTTTGTCACTCCATAAAAAATCAATAAATTAGCGGCTGTAAATAAAAGCTAACAAAAAATGAAAAATACAGCGTTACTAAGTGTTCACGAAAATTTAGGTGCAAAAATTCTTCCTTTCGCAGGCTATAATATGCCCATATTGTATGAAGGTGTCAATGCAGAGCATGAAACAGTTAGAAATAGCGTTGGAGTTTTTGACGTCTCACACATGGGAGAATTTTTTCTAAAAGGGCCTAAAGCCTTAGATTTAATTCAAAAAGTAACTTCAAATGATGCTTCTACCCTAACTATCGGAAGAGCTCAATATTCCTGTTTACCAAATAATGAAGGTGGAATTGTAGATGATTTAATTATCTATAAAATGGATGAAGAAGAATATATGTTAGTAGTTAACGCATCAAATATTGATAAAGATTGGAATTGGATTTCATCTCACAACAATTTGGGAGTTAGCATGGAAAACCGTTCAGATGAGTATTCTCTATTAGCAATTCAAGGACCTAAAGCAGTTGAAGCGATGCAATCATTATCATCAATCGACTTATCTCAAATAGCTTATTACCATTTTGAAGTTGGTGATTTTGCTGGCTTTAACGATGTAATCATCTCTGCAACAGGTTACACCGGATCTGGAGGATTTGAAATTTATTGCAAAAACGATCAAGTAGAAGCCATTTGGAATAAAGTATTTGAAGCAGGCGCAGCATTTAAAATCAAACCAATTGGATTAGCAGCACGTGATACTTTACGTTTGGAAATGGGATTTTGCTTGTATGGAAACGATATCAACGATTCGACTTCTCCATTAGAAGCTGGATTAGGATGGATAACTAAATTCACAAAAGAGTTTACCAATTCTGAAAATCTTAAAAAACAAAAAGAAAACGGTGTCTCTAGAAAATTAATTGCTTTTGAAATGCAAGAGCGTTCAGTACCCCGTCACGACTATGAAATAGTGGATGCAAATGGAACTGTAATTGGAGTGGTTACCTCTGGAACAATGTCCCCATCAATGAATATTGGAATTGGATTAGGTTATGTGCCTACTTCATTTTCTGCAGTAGATAGCGATATTTATATTAGAATTAGAAAAAATGATGTACCTGCTAAAGTGGTAAAATTGCCATTTTATAATAAATAATTAATTGGAGTTAGATTAAAATAATTAGAAATGGGAAGAGCTTTTGAATTCCGAAAAGGTAGAAAAATGAAACGCTGGTCAGCAATGGCTAAAGCATTTACTAGAATTGGTAAAGACATTGTGATGGCTGTTAAAGAAGGTGGTCCAAATCCTGAAGCCAATTCAAGATTGAGAGCCGTTATACAAAACTCGAAGGCAGTAAATATGCCCAAAGAAAATGTGGAACGTGCTATAAAAAAAGCAACTGACAAAGATACTGCCAACTATAAAGAAGTACTATTTGAAGGATATGCGCCACATGGAATAGCAATACTTGTTGAAACCGCAACGGATAATAACAACCGTACTGTTGCCAATGTAAGAAGTTATTTTAACAAATGTAACGGTACTTTGGGAACTCAAGGATCTGTTGAATTTATGTTTGATCACACTTGTAATTTCAGAATTCCTGCTAATGGTTTGGATCCAGAAGAATTAGAATTGGAATTTATTGATTTTGGTGCTGAAGAAGTATTTGAAGATGAAGATGGTATCTTAATATATGCTCCTTTCGGAAGTTTTGGAACCATACAAAAAGAATTGGAAAACAGAGGAATCGAAATATTATCTTCTGGCTTTGAGCGTATACCTCAAATAACCAAAAAACTTTCAGAAGCTGAAATGGCCGATGTGGAAAAACTTATTGAGAAAATTGAAGAAGATGATGACGTGATGAACGTTTATCATACGATGGAAGAATAATGATATTCCAAATTCAAAAATAAATAAAAAAAAACTCCAGATTAATCTGGAGTTTTTTTTATGCTATCAATTTATATTATTTGATAAATTCAATTTTTTGGGCTTCTTCTAAATTTACACTATCAAAGAAACCTTGTTCGTTCATCCAATCATCACTGAATACTTTACTCATATAACGAGAACCATGGTCTGGGAAAATAGCAATTACATTACTGTTTTTATCAAATTCTCCTTCTTGTGCATATTGTCTAATCGCTTGAAGAACAGCGCCTGAAGTATATCCAACGAACAATCCTTCTCTTTTTGCTAATTCACGAGTGGCATGTGCACTTTCCTCATCAGTTACTTTCATAAAATGATCGATAGAATCAAAATCAGTTGCCGATGGAATTAAGTTTTTTCCTAGACCTTCAATTCGGTAAGGATATATTTCTTCGTTGTCAAACTCTCTTGTTTCGTGGTATTTTTTTAATACCGATCCAAAAGCATCAACTCCTAAAATTTTAATATTTGGATTTTTTTCTTTCAAGTATTTTGCAATTCCTGAAATGGTGCCTCCCGTACCACTACAAGCCACTAAATGGGTAATTTTACCTTTTGTTTGTTCCCAAATTTCAGGACCAGTAGTTTTGTAATGTGCGTCAATATTCAATTGGTTAAAATATTGATTAATGTAAACCGAACCTTTAGTTTCTTCATGTAATCGTTTTGCTACAGAATAATAGGAACGCTCATCATCAGCAGAAACATTAGCAGGGCAAACATATACCTTTGCACCCATGCTTCGTAACATATCTATTTTATCAAGG
>CALPNL020000092.1 GCA_943324925.2 Chitinophaga pinensis
AGAGCACATCACTTTTAATGATGGGGTCCTGGGTTCGAGCCCCAGTCGGGTCACTACATTACAAACTCCAAAGCAAGACTTGATAGCTCAGTTGGTAGAGCACATCACTTTTAATGATGGGGTCCTGGGTTCGAGCCCCAGTCGGGTCACAAAAAAAGTCGAGCAGCCTGCTTGACTTTTTTATTTTATGGCCACGTGGAGAAACGGTAGACTTGCCATCTTGAGGGGGTGGTGCTCGTAAGGGCGTGTGGGTTCAAATCCCACCGTGGTCACGAATAAAAAGAAAAACCCAAACTAAATAATCAAGCTTACTTGAATTAATTTAGTTTGGGTTTTTCTTTTTTCAAAGCCGAGCTTTGTTGGGAAGGACGAAGTCAATGCCTTATATCAGAAATCGAATCCTATTTCTGATTGTATTTTGCTTTGTATTTATCGTTAAGCTTGGTTTGATGCGTTTCCAAATTCAACTTTCTTCCTTGAATAAAAATCTCGGTCAATTGATTTGTTCTCATATCTAAAGCGTCACCTTTTGAAATAAATAAAGTAGCATCTTTACCTTGTTCTAAAGTACCACAGAAAATATCAATTCCTAAAATTTTGGCGGTATTACCAGTGATTAATTGCAATGCTTGTTCTTTATCTAGTCCGTAAGCCGCACAAGTACCTGCTAGAAAAGGTAAGTTTCGTGTTTGCATCCGCTCCATTTCTCCACTGTTCTCTAATCCTACAAGAATTCCTTTATTTACTAAAATTCGGGCCATTTTATAAGGTAAATCTATATCTTCATCTGCGCTATTTGGCATGTCATGTACATTTCTTAAAAGCACTCCTATGGAATTTTCCTTTAATAAATCTGCTGTTTTATAGGCATCATAACCACCTACAATAACCATTTTCTTAATTCCGAATTTTTTCGCCATTTGAACCGCATCAATGATTTGTTTTTCTTCTTGTGCATGAATAAATAATGTTTGAGTACCATCAAAAATTCCTTTCGTGGCTTGAAAAATCAAATTATGTTCAGAAGAACTGGCAGCATAGGTTCTTGAATTATCTAAAAACATACTGATTTCCTCAATTTTTTTCAAGTACTCTTTGTTGGCTTCCATAGCTCCTGGTTCTGCCCACCAACCGCTTCTTTTCATTGTAGGTGGAAAATTCAAGTGAATCCCATCATTTTCTTTTAACACCGCATCTTTCCAATTCCAAGCATCCAATTGTACGATGGAAGAAGTTCCAGAAATAGTGCCTCCACGTGGAGTAATTTGAGCCATCAAAATTCCATTCGGACGAGCAGTTTCAATTACTTTTGAATCTGCTGTAAAAGCAATAATACTTCTAATGTGTGGATTCATATCGCCAATTTCTCTTTCGTCATCTGATGATTTAACAGCGTCTACTTCCACAAGTCCTAGCGTTGAATTGGGGGCAATAAAACCCGGGTAAATGTGCTTTCCTGCGGCATCAATTGTTATATCAAAAGCCCCTTTTGAAATTTTTACGGTTTTTGCATCTTCCACTAAAACAATTTTACCATCTTTGAAACCAATCGCGCTATTTTCAATTACTTTTCCATTACCTAAATGCGCAAAACCATTTAGTATCAATATTGATTTCGTTTGCTTATTTGCCGGTATATTTTGTCCATTTGTGTTGGTAATCAACCCAAAAAATACTACTAATATTATATATATCTTGTTCATTTTTATTGTTCTAAAGTATCACAATGGTCTTCTCTTCTCTCTTTTTTCTTAGGCTCTTGTGTATTGGAACCTTTATTTTTTTCAAGCATTAATTGCCCAATTAAACTATTTCTTTCATTGGCAATAGCGATTCGCTGTTCTTCGTCTTTTTGAAGATCAAAATAAACAACTCCTTCGATTAAAGTTTTTTCCGCTTTCGCATAAATAGAAAGTGGATGGTAGTTCCATAGCACCACATCGGCATCTTTCCCTACTTTAATACTTCCAACCTTGTCGTCAATATGCAATAATTTAGCTGGATTTAATGTTACAAATTTCCAAGCTTCCACTTCTGGAACATTACCATATTTAACTGCTTTGGCCGCTTCTTGATTTAGTCTACGTGACATTTCTGCATCATCAGAATTGAATGCTACAACTAAACCTTGATTGTGCATTAGGGCACCATTGTATGGAATTGCATCATTTACTTCAAATTTATAAGCCCACCAATCAGAGAATGTTGATGCTCCTACTCCATGCTCTTTCATTTTGTCGGCTACTTTATAACCTTCTAAAATGTGAGTGAAAGTATTCATCTTAAAATTAAATTTTTCGGCTACATTCATCATCATTAAAATCTCTGATTGCACATAAGAGTGGCAGGTAATATAACGCTCTTTATTAATGATTTCGGCAATATTTTGCATTTCTAAATCTACTCTTGGCGCCTTAGTCTTGTCCTTTTTAGAATTTGAATTGTAGGCTTTCCAAGCCAAATCATATTCTTTTGCACGTTGGAAATAATCCGTAAAAACTTGTTCTACTCCCATTCTAGACTGAGGGAAACGATTAGAACTTCTACTCATATTGGATTGTTTTACATTTTCACCCAAAGCGAATTTTATAAATTTAGGCTGATTTTTGTATAACATTTCGTCAGCAGACAATCCCCATTTCCATTTTACAATTGCCGAGCAACCTCCTATAGGATTTGCAGACCCATGTAATAATTGTGACGTGGTCACGCCACCGGCTAAATCTCTATAAATATTAATGTCTTCCGAATTCACTACATCTTGTATGGTAACTTCGGCACTAGAATTATGACCGCCTTCATTTACCCCTTTAGAAATGGCAATATGAGAATGTTCATCTATAATTCCACTGGTTAAATGTTTCCCTTTTGCATCAATTGAAATAGCATTGCTATCAACAATATTTTTACCTATTGCCGCAATTTTTCCATTTTTTACCAATACATCGGTGTCTTCTAAAATACCTTCTACTTCATTAGTCCAAACCGTAGCGTTTTTAAACAATAGCGTTTGCTGAGTAGGTTTTTGACTATTACCAAAAGCAATATTTGGAAAGGTTACAGGAATAATTTTATTTAGTTTATCTGCCTTAGTCGTGTCTTTAACAATTACAAAAGGTTCAGTTTTTACCGCAGACCATTTTACTTCGTTACCATTGGCCAAAATGGCTTTTCCAGATAAATTTTGTGTGTTTTCAATGTAGCCACTTAACCTTGAAAATCCTGGGTTAATAGTATCGTTCAGTTTTACTGAAGCTGTAAGCCAATTGGAAGCAATCGTTAGTTTTGAATTTATCTTTTTATTATTTTCCGTGGTTATATCTGATTTTGGTGCGGTTATTTCACCATCTATTTTCCATTTGTAGGTATTGGAATCAATAGTTAAATCATAATTTCCACGAATATCAATTGTTGTCATATCATTGACCACATATTTATTTCCCTGAACCCAATTTTCATATACTATCGTTTTATCATCAAAAATGGCACCTGAGGTAATCACGAAATTGGCAAAACTTCCTTTATTCAAACTACCTATTTCATCACTTTTACCCATAATAGAAGCTGGAATGATAGTAAGTGCTTCTAAAGCTTTAGTTTTATCAAAACCATATTTTATTGCTTTCAGTAGATTAGTTCTAAACTCTTCCACCTTTTTTAATTTATCTGTCGTCAAAGCAAAAACCACGTTATTATCAGCAAGCACTTTTAAATTGGTTGGTGCTTGATTCCAGAAACGCAAATCACTTAAATCAATTTGATCGGACAAAAAAGAATTAGAAACATCATAGGCTTCTGGGAAGTTAATTGGAATAATGAATTTTGAATTGGTGTTTTTAATTTCATCGATTCTTTCAAATTCGTTTCCAGCTCCTTTTAAAACATAATTTTGGTTAAATTCTTTTGCTATTTTAGAAGCTCTAATGCTATTTAATTTGTCTTCGGCAGTAAATATTTGAACTAACTTTTGATTGTTTATTAAAGCTTCTAATGAGGCATCTTTAGTTTTAGAGTTTCCATTTTTATACCAATTCATATCCAAATACATCTGGCGAAGTAACGCCATCATTCCCATTAATGAGCTTGGATACGATTGATTGGTAACTGCACTTCTTGTAAAACCAAAATGGTTGGAGATTTTGTTTGAAAGCAATCGACTACTTTTATCGAAATTATTTAAAGCGATTAAAGTTCCTGTTCCGCGAGCAACTCCATCTTGCACATGGGTTCCCACCACTCCAAAACCAGCTTTAAGAAACTCTTCCGCTTTGGTTTGATCGTAATTAAAACTTTCAAAAGCATTAATTTCAGTTCTAATACTTTCATTCCAATAGTACCCTACGCGTTTTGAATCATAGGAATCACCATCTGAAACAGAAGTCTTTTTTGGCTTTTCAACTCCAAAACTGGTATAGATATCAATAAATGAAGGGTAAATACATTTACCTTCCAAATTGATTATTTTACAGTTTTTAGGAATTGTTAATTCAGTTCCTGCTCCAATAACTTTACCATTTTGAATAATCAAAGTGCCTTTTTCGATTATTTGTGTTGGAGTAACAAAAATTTTAGCGTTGGTAAAAGCTGTATAATTGTAGTTTTTGTTTTGTACACTTTCATTATTTGGGAAATATTCTTGGGCATCAATTTTAAGAATACTAAATAAGAAAAGAAGTGTGAGAATAAATCTATTCATAGTTTAAATCAATTAATTTTTTTTTAAAAGTATACATTATTTTAAACTTTATAAAATAATAATCAATAATTTACAATAATAATCGATTAAAGAAATATTTAGGAAGCTGGTATTTAATCATTAAATTATAGTAATTCTGCTTTACTATAATAATTATAATAAACATCACTATATTAAAAAATAATAATTACTTTTGTTTAACTTTTTTAAAAATTAGATGAACAATGTAAAAAATGTGTTTAGTATTAAATACCTGGAAAATCTTTCAGGCATAAAAGCACATACCATCAGAATATGGGAAAAACGATATAATATATTGGAACCCATGCGTACCGACACCAATATTAGATTGTATGATTTGCAAAATTTGCAAAAGCTACTTAATATCGTTCTATTACACGATTATGGATATAAAATATCCCGAATTGCAAAATACGACGCGAGCGAAATTCCTGAGATTGTAAACACTATAATCTCTGAAAAAAGTGCTAAAAGTCACGCAATATCTAGTTTTAAAATGGCCATGATCAATTTTGATCAAACATTATTTTTTAAAACGTATGACCAATTGCTTTCTGAGAAATCATTTAGAGAAGTGTTCTTCGAAGTTTTTATCCCTTTAATGAATGAGATTGGTCTACTTTGGCAAACGGACACTGTTACTCCTGCTCACGAACATTTTATCACGTATTTGATTAAACAAAAATTACTTATAAATACAGAAAAACAACAATTGTTAGATCCAAGGATTGACGACCGCGTTTTTGTACTTTACTTGCCATCAAATGAAATTCATGAGTTAGGTTTAATGTACCTAAACTATGAAATTTTACACCATGGATACCGAAGTATCTATCTTGGTGAAAGCATCCCACTAGACAATTTAAAAGATTTAAAAAGTTATTTTAACAATATTACTTATGTTTCCTACTTAACGGTAGAACCTAATAAAGAGGAAATAAATCCTTATATTAAAGCTTTGAATGAAGAAATTTTGAACGATAAGGACACTGAATTATGGTTAATTGGTAGAATGGTGAATTATATCGATGATAATCTGATTACCCCAAAAACCAAAGTTTTTAAATCGATCAGCGAACTAATAATAAATCTGTAAATTTTACAAAAGTAATCCTCAATTAAAGAAAATCATTTTTGTAATTTTGTTACACTTTATGAAAAAAAATATTAAAATAATAGGTTCTGGATTTTCATCAATTGCTGCGGCTTGCTATTTGGCGAAAAATGGCCATCAAGTAACAGTTTTCGAAAAAAATCAATCCATTGGCGGTAGAGCCAGACAATTAAAAAAAGAAGGATTCACTTTTGATATGGGTCCGAGTTGGTACTGGATGCCCGATGTTTTTGAACGCTTTTTCGGTGACTTCAATAAAAAGCCCTCTGATTATTACGAATTAATAAAATTATCCCCTGCCTACAGAGTATATTACGGGGTAGAAGATTTTATTGCTATCGCCGACAATTTAGAAGAAATAATCAGGACTTTTGAAGCAATAGAAAAAGGAAGCGGAAAAGTACTAGCTAAATTTATGGCGGAGGCCAAAAGCAATTATGATATTGCTATAAAAGATTTGGTTTACCGTCCTGGAGTTTCTCCATTAGAATTAATCACCACCGAAACCGCTTTAAAAGTAGGTCAGTTCTTTAGCAATATCAGCAAGGACGTTCGAAAGAAATTTAAAAACGAAAGACTAATTCAAATATTAGAATTTCCCGTTTTATTCCTAGGAGCAAAGCCTTCCGATACGCCTTCGTTTTATAGTTTTATGAATTATGCTGATTTTGGAATGGGAACTTGGCATCCAAAAACTGGAATGTACGACGTGATTCGTGGTATGGAAAGTTTGGCATTAGAACTTGGCGTAACATTTAAAACGAATTCAAATATTGAAAAAATAATCGTCGAAAATAAAACTGCCGTTGCATTGCAAATTAACGGTGAAAGAATAAAAGCAGACATCATTTTGAGTGGTGCCGATTACCATCATTCAGAAACTTTATTGGATGAAGAACACCGTGCATACTCAGAAAAATATTGGGCAAGCAAAACTTTCGCCCCTTCTTCCCTACTTTTTTATGTGGGTTTCAATAAAAAAATTGAAAATATAACGCACCACGCCTTGTTTTTTGATGTCGATTTCAATCAGCACGCCAAAGACATTTATGACGAACCAAAATGGCCTGACAATCCGTTGTTTTACGCTAATTTTCCTTCGATTACAGATGAAACCGCAGCCCCAAAAGGAATGGAATCTGGGTTTTTCTTAATTCCGTTAGCACCCGGAATTGAAGATACTGAAGCTTTGCGAGAAGCCTACTTTGAAAAAATAATTGATCGTTTTGAAGCATTAACTCAGCAAAATATAAAAAATAATATTATTTTTAAAGAATCTTTTTGCAAAAACGATTTTGAAGAGGTTTATAATTCCTATAAAGGTAATGCCTATGGAATGGCAAATACACTAATGCAAACAGCGTTTTTGAGACCAAAATTAAAAAGCAAAAAGGTAGAAAATTTATATTTTACGGGACAATTAACTGTTCCAGGGCCAGGTGTTCCGCCAGCTTTGATTTCAGGAAAATTGGTTGCCGAATTAATTGAAAAACACCTTTAGATATGAAATATCTTTTTGACAAAATATCTTTTGATTGTAGCCGAAACGTTACAAAATCTTATAGTACTTCCTTTTCTTCGGCAGTAAAAATGCTTGCACCAAATATCAGACAAGACATTTATAATATTTATGGGTTTGTGCGTTTTGCAGACGAAATTGTAGATAGTTTTCACGATTATAATAAGGAGGAATTGTTTGCTAGTTTTGAAAAAGATTTGGAGATGGCTTTGCAAAATAAAATTAGCCTAAATCCTATTCTAAATGCCTTTCAATATACGGTAACTAAATATGAAATTCCAAATGAATTGATTGCTGCT
>CALPNL020000093.1 GCA_943324925.2 Chitinophaga pinensis
TGCTTAATGTATTTTTTCCATTTATCTGGCGTAGCAGGGTCAATGTAGTAAACAATAGGTTTTAATGGTTCAATTAATTCTCCCTTTTTTTGCTTTTGAGCATCCTCAGCAGATTTAGGTTCTAATCTCAAACGAACAGCAAATACTTTAGTATCTGACTTCTGAGATTCTTCTTCAAATACACCATATTGATTAGCGAAAAATCCAACGCGTGCGTCAAATTCTCTCTTTCTCATTGCTTTTTTAGGCAACATTATAATCGAAGTATTGGTTTCTATAGTAACCAAACCTGCGTCTAATCCAGATGGAATATCAACTCCAATTTTTGGTGCAGGCACAGGAGAAATTCTTGGAGGGGTTGTTGTGAACGTTTTTACACTTCTAATTTCAGTGTTTATAGGGAAAGTACTGATTTTTGAAATGAAAGATTTGTCTTTTTGAAACGCTTGTATGTTTAACATTTGTTTCTTGATTGGGTCTAATGAAAAGGTTTGTACATCCCCATCAAATGTTGCAGTTAAATCAACAACAAAACCAGTAATTTTACCTTCAGCATCTTTTTTATAGGCTAGTATATCATAATTACCAATAATTGGATCTGATGTAGAATTTTTAACCGCTTGTGCTAATGGCTTGTCATCATCTGGAGACATAATCACATAAGTGATCGATCTTAATAAAAGGTTGTGATTCAATCCTTTTTCCCATCGAACTACTTGTCTGTTGATTTCTTCACCACCAAAAATACCACCACCGGCTGGAGTTTTAGAATATCTTGTGATGGTCATCATTTCAGTTCCTAAAAGTGAAACAGGTATTTCAAAAAGATATTTAGTATCTATTTTATGAACATCAATTAAACCTCTTTGGGTAACAGCAGTAGAATCGATTACCTTTTTATAAGGTTTTGGTTCTTTCTTAGCATCACCTGGTTTTGCATCTGACTTTTCGTTTACAGAACCAGCTGGGCTTGAGGGTTTTCTATTTTGTGCAAATGTCTCGGAAGACACTACCAATAATAGCATTAAAGAAACAAGTGAGAGTGTTTTTTTTACCATTTTTGAAATTTATTAATTAGTTAGTACCCAAATCTATTGATATATTTTGAATAATTAACTATTAAGAATAATATTTTTGATAAATTAACAACTGTTGATTGAAAAGTAGATATTCGATTTACTTAGAAATTAAATACCTGACAAAGAATAAATTAGAAGTCGAAAAAATGCTGTTCTTTTTGATTGTTTAATTTTATCACCCCATAAACAATTCCAAATTGTGCAGCTAAATAAGTAGCCATAATTAAGATTGCCGCATGATTTATAGGCTCTTGAAATTTATTAATTGCTAAAAAACTATCAGAAGCTATAAAGGCAATCGCGCCAAAAAGAATATAAAATCTAGCACTAGTATTCCAAGAGATAAACCCTCGCCATGCGAAACCTAACATCACAGAAATTGTCAATGCATAAAAACTAACAGGAATTTGTAAAGGTCCTAAAGCAGGCAAGAGTACTTCTAAAATACTTTTTAAATAAAAAACAGTAAGAATAATTCCAAGCCAAAAAAGTGGATTTTTCCTGTAAGGTTTAGAAATTTTCAATTTGAAGAATAAGAAAATATAAAATAGATGCGCTGTTAAAAAGGAAAGTAATCCCGAGATAAAGAACCATTGATTGGTGTTAGAAAAAATTAACAAAATATCCCCTATCCAAGAAAAAGTCAACGCCAATAACAGCAATCTTTTTGTTGGGAAGGCTTGACTTAAGTAAACATACAAAAACAAAAAAGGAATTAGAAAAGGCTTTAAACAAAGTGACAGTATATCAAAATTCAATGAAATTAGAACTATATTGATAATGGCAATAATCAAAAACCCGCTTAGAAAAAGTTCTTTTTTCATCAATTACAGTTTTTGGGTTCTTGGAGTCGATTTTCTAAAATCAATAAACACAAAATAGAAAGTCATCAAAAAAGAAACGATAAGATAACTTAAAACAAGGTGACTACCAACCGAAATAAAGCTATTTAATCCAAACCAATCACCAAAATTGAGTACGATAAGTACTCCAAATAACAAACGGAAACCTTCCCAAAAAAGAGAGTATTTATGGGTGTCCATTAATTCAGTATAACTGTAAATTGTGATGTAGAGGAAGGCGCCGTAAATGAAGATATTGGGAAAACCTATAAATGCAATATTATTAAACAAATAACTAACCAATAATAAGGTGATTAGCGATTGGATTACAGACCAATAAATCAGTTTCTTGGAATTGGAGGAATTAAATTTCTCAAACCCATAAACGTCTTTTATTTTCTTTACCGGAAATTGCTCTTCAAAATTTTCTGGTCTCCACCCTGTAGGCTTAAACCAAATGGTGAATTTATCTTTCCAGTTAGTCGCTCTCCAAGCATCAGAAATTAACAATCCTAAATGTTGAAAATTAATCCGAATGGGATTCCAAGTTTCAGCCGGTCTAGTAATTCCAAAAACGGCGGGAACTGTATCTAATTCTTCTTGAAAAGTGCCAAACATTTTATCCCAAATAATAAATATTTGAGCATGATTTTTATCCATATACTCCGGATTTATGGCATGATGAACTCGGTGATGGGAAGGTGTAACCAAGATTTTCTCTAGGAAACCTAATTTTTTAATGTACACGGTGTGGTACCAAAATTGTAAAAACAATTGGATTGGTAGTGTGATGATTATGACTTTTGTTGGAACACCTAAAAGAGCTGCCGGAATCAAAAGAAAGGTAAATAAATTAACAAAACTTGAAATCGATTGTCTTAACGCACATGCCAAGTTAAACTCCTCACTACTATGGTGAATGGCGTGCTTGTTCCAGAAAAAATTAATTTGATGTGCCCATCGATGTGCCCAATAACCGTAGAAATCAATTACTACAAAGGCAATGATATAAGTTGCGATTGAAGGTTCTAAATGTCCAATACTAATATGAGTGAGCAACCAATCGTAGGAAATGAAAGTGATTGTTAAACCTAAAACGTCTTTAATTGAATTCGTCATCCCGGAACTAATACTAGAAACACTATCCATCAAACGAACTTTTTTATCGTATTTGAAATAGCCATAGACCGATTCAATGACAATCATCAATAAAAAAATAGGCATTGCAATAATTAGTATTTTTCCGTACTGCTCCATTAATTAACTCTATTTTAAAATTATAAAAAGTAATGTAGTAATTACTTTAAAACATTAATATTAAACGATTTCGGCACTTAACCCTGCTTCTAACAATTGAAGACATTGAGGAGTTAATTCTTTAATTGGTCCTGTTTTTACAGTGCATTTCCCATTATAATGTACAATCAAAGCACATTGTTCCGCTTGTTCTGGAGTGTGGCTGCAAACACGAATTAAAGTATCAATAACATGATCAAAAGTATTTACATCGTCATTGTACATTATAATTTCATTATCAAAAGAAGCACTTTCTTTTAAAACTACTTCTTCAAGTACTTCCTCTTTTGTACTCATTGCCTTACAAATTATGATTTTCGAACTACTAATTTATATATTTTAATGATACCCAGTTATTTCTCTCGAACTTTTTTACGTAGGTCAAACCTTTCTCTGTACAAGATGCATCAATAAAAGGGATATCTTCATTATAGAAACCACTTAATAATAAAATCCCCTCTTTATTTAAACAATCTACATACGTTTGCATGTCGTTCAATAAAATATTACGGTTAATATTAGCGATGATCAAATCGTATTTTTTACCTATTAATAAATCGGCATCCCCCTCATAAACTGTAATTTGATTACAATTATTTCGTGTTGCATTTTCAATTGAATTTAGGTAACACCAATTATCGATATCGATAGCATCAATTGGTTGGGCGCCTTTCATTTCTGCTAATATTGCTAAAATTGCGGTTCCACAACCCATATCTAATGTCTTTTTTCCAGCAACATCTATTTCTAATAAGTGTTGGATCATCATATGAGTGGTTTCATGGTGACCGGTTCCAAAGCTCATTTTGGGTTCAATAACGATATCAAATTTCGCGTCTGTTTTTGGGTGAAAAGGAGCACGAACATGACATATTCCATCTACTTCGATGGCTTCAAAATTCTTTTCCCATTCTTCATTCCAATTGACTTGATCAATTTCTTCGATAGTATAGGAAACTTGAAATTCTGGTGAACTTAGAATGTGTAAATCGTCGAGAATATTCTCGGTCCAAAATTGTTTTTGGATATAAGCTACAATTCCTGTTTCACTGTCGATAAAGCTTTCAAAAGGCAATTCTCCTAATTCAGCGACTAATATTTCCGATCCTAATTCTATGGGTTCCACCGAAAAATGAAATCCTAAATATATATTTGACATGTTTTATTTTTATTTTTTTTCACAAAAGGCACAATAGTGAAAGTAAAAGCAACAAAGATTTTTTGCCACGAATTACACAAATTATCTCGAATTATAAATCAATTATCTCCTCGTCTGTTATCTTTTATCTTCTTATATCCCGTTTACGATGGCTGCAAAATCTTCTGCTTTTAAAGCCGCACCTCCTATTAATCCTCCATCAACATCTGGTTTAGAGAAAATTTCTTTCGCATTTTCTGGTTTAACACTTCCTCCATATAAAATTGAAACATTTTCCGCAATAGTACTTCCATATGCTTTTCTTACCGTTTCTCTGATGAATTCATGCATCTCTTGCGCTTGCTCTGGACTGGCAGTTTCCCCAGTTCCAATAGCCCAAACTGGCTCATAAGCCAAGACTATATTTTCCCATGAAGCAGGCTGAATATGAAACAAACCATCCTTTAATTGGTTTTCTACAATATTAAAATGATTTCCAGATTGTCGGTCTTTCAATTCTTCGCCAAAGCAAAAAATTGCAGTCATGTTATGACTAATCGCCGTGTTTACTTTATTGGCAATCAAGGCGTCGGTTTCATTAAAATAGGCTCTGCGTTCTGAGTGCCCTAGAATAACTGAGTTAACTCCAATACTTTGAAGCATAGTTGCAGAAATTTCCCCTGTATATGCGCCACTTTCTGCTTGATGCATATTTTGTGCCGCTACTCCAATATTGGTATATTCTAAATGACTAACAGCCGATTGTAAATTAACGAATGTCGGTGCAACAATAATTTGAACTTCTTTATCTGTTGGTAATTTATCTATTAATTCATTCAGTAAATCTTCTGTTTCCTCTGAATTTTTATGCATCTTCCAGTTTCCTGCTACAATTTTAGTTCTCATTATTGATGTTTAATTTTTGTTTATTTATTTTATTCGAGAATCAATTATCTATTATCTATTTGTCTAATAACTAGTCTCAATTTTCTTATCTCTATTTCTGATCATTCAAGGTTTTCTGAATCAAATCAAAATCAGTTTCTATCGCTCTATACAAGCTAATTTTTGATTTTTTATTAATCACAATATACCTTGGAATCCAGTCCAATTCAAGTGACTTCCCAAAGGTACCTTTCATTCCGTCTTTAACTAAATAGTGTTCGCCTTTTAATTCGTGTTTTTCAATTCCTTCTTTCCATTTGTCGAACGTTTTATCACAGGAAAAAAATACATAAACCACCTCTGGATTGTTTTTTTGTAGGTCTTTAATTTTTGGCATTGCCTTTACACAATCGCCACACCAAGAAGCCCAAAATTCTAATACTACCGTTTTACCTTTGTATTTTTCCACTATCGATTGGAATGAAACTTCCGATCCATCTATTGCAATAACTTTTTCAGCTAACGTTTCTTGGGAAAATTCTTTTTTTTGAGCTTTAGAACAAGAAAATGAAGCTAAGGCAACGAAAAGGGCAATTGTTTTTTTCATTATTGGGATTTGTTATTTATTTGAAAACTGATTAATCCTTAAACTATATATTCGATTTACTATTAAATTTTATTTGCTTTTCAAAGCAGAATATGGCTTTTGGATCAATATATTAAATTCAGAAGCATTGAATTTATTATCGGTAATACCAAAATAGTATTTAAACTCATTTCCATTCCATAAATATTTTACTCCCGGGGTATCTTTTCCTGTTCCTAAAACATTCCAAAACGGAATGACTTCAATAATTTTATAAGGATATTTTGCTCCAGCAAATTTGAAAAAGTCTGGAATTAAATCGGCTTCCTCATTCATAAAGATGATTCTAATTTCTGGAAAATTTTTATCTTTCGCCTTCATCTCAGTCAATTCTTTAGCTACTTCTCGGCAGTGATCGCAACCTGGAACAAAAAAGCAAAGTGTTTTTCTCCCTTTATCGATAGAAGCAAAATAAGAACTATATCCTGATTTATGCGGTACAGGTTCGTCTTTAATTTCGGCAACAATTTTCTTAACAGTATCTGTCTTTTTTATTTCAACCACTGGTTCCGATTTTAAAGTATCCATTATTTCATTTGAAACAGCCTCTTCTGTTTCAGTACCGGTAACATCAACTAAATTAGATTCTGCTTGCATTGGAGCTAACATAAATAATAGTAAAATAAAAGCCAAAGTGGTTGAAGTTAATATCCAAAAATTACTTTTGCTTTCATCTTTTTTAGGCATCACTTTAAGTAAAATAACTAATAACACCATTGCAACAACATTTTTTAAAATAGCTTCAATAGGTGTCATAGGTAATAAACTTCCGAAGCAACCGCAGTTTCCAGAGTTACCACCATCTTGAAAAGTAACAATGGTTAAATGGGTGGTAAATACAGCTAACATCAATAAAGTAGCAGGAATTACTAATTTTCTTAAGTAATGCTTTTGCAGAATTAATAGTCCAAGAGCAAATTCTATTCCTATCAAAATTCTTGAAAAAAACGGTGCTACCTCACCAGAAAAACCAAGGGGATATAACTGTTTCACTTCAAATGTTGAAATTGCAAAATAAGGAGATGGATATAATTTGGCAACTGCCGACAATAAAAATAAAAAGGAAATACAAATTCTAATGGCTATGGGAACATATTTTTCTTTAGCTGTCATAATAGATGATATTTATTATTTATGAAAATTCATTAAAATAAGAGCAAAAACAGCGTAATTAATCATGTCTTGATAATTGGCATCAATACCTTCAGAAACCAGCGTTTTCCCTTTATTATCTTCAATTTGCTTCACGCGAAGTAACTTTTGCAGAATCAAATCCGTTAGAGAATTAACCCGCATCTCTCGCCAAGCTTCACCGTAGTCATGGTTTTTATTTTCCATCAATTCTTTGGTTTCATTGATTTTGGCATCATAATGCCAAGTGGCTTTTTCCACATCTAAATCAGGCTGGTCTACTGTTCCCAATTCCAATTGGATTAAAGCCATAATAGAATAATTAATGATCCCAATGAACTCACCCGCTTCTCCTTCATCTATTTTACGAACTTCATTTTCTTGTAAACTACGAATTCTTTGTGCCTTAATATAAATTTGATCTGTTAATGATGGCAATCTTAGAATTCGCCATGCACTTCCATAATCTTTCATTTTATTGACAAACAAAGTTCTGCATATTGAAATTACCTTATCGTATTCTTGAGAAGTAGTATCCATTTATTGATGTATATTTGTATAAATTTCATCAAA
>CALPNL020000094.1 GCA_943324925.2 Chitinophaga pinensis
AAGTATTAGATTAGGTTTTAATTTTCTTAATTTTGTACCGCTTTTAAATACACACATATAAAACTTTAAATTATGAGTTCATTTGACGTAGTCATCATCGGTTCAGGACCTGGAGGATATGTAGCAGCTATTCGTTGCTCGCAATTAGGTATGAAAACTGCCATTATAGAAAAATATTCAACTTTAGGTGGAACCTGTCTAAATGTTGGTTGTATTCCATCTAAAGCATTACTAGCTTCTTCTCATCATTATAGTGAAATTGCTCATTTTGCTGAACATGGAATTGAGGTTTCGGGTGATGTAAAAGTAAATTTAGAAAAAATGATTGCTCGTAAACAAGCCGTTGTTGACCAAACTTCAGGTGGAGTGAAATTTTTAATGGACAAAAATAAAATTACCGTTTTCGAAGGTAAAGGTTCTTTTGTTGATGCTACTCACGTAGCTGTTGAAAAAGCGGACGGGACAAAAGAAACTCTTGAAGCAAAAAATGTAATAATTGCAACAGGTTCAAAACCTTCTTCTTTACCTTTTATAAAAATTGATAAAGAGAGGATTATAACTTCTACAGAAGCATTAAAATTAAAAGAAGTTCCAAAGCATCTTGTAATTATTGGTGGAGGAGTAATTGGCATTGAATTAGGTCAAGTATATTTACGATTGGGAGCTCAAGTTTCGGTAGTTGAATTTATGGACAGAATTATTCCTGGAATGGATGGTTCTTTGTCTAAAGAACTAATGAAAGTGCTTAAAAAACAAGGAATGAAATTCTATGTTTCTCATAAGGTTAAATCGGTGGCTCGTAAAGGAAATAATGTAACTGTTCAAGCTGAAAATGCGAAAGGGGAAACGGTAACGTTAGAAGGAGATTATTCTTTAGTATCTGTTGGACGTCGTCCTTACACTGATGGATTAAATGCAGATAAGGCAGGAGTTAAAATTTCGGAGCGAGGCCAAATAGAAGTAAATGATCATTTACAAACTTCGGTTCCAACAATTTATGCAATCGGTGATGTGGTTCGTGGAGCTATGTTAGCTCATAAAGCTGAGGAAGAAGGGACAATGGTTGCGGAAATTTTAGCAGGTCAAAAACCACATATCAATTATAATTTAATTCCTGGTGTAGTTTATACTTGGCCAGAAGTTGCCGCTGTTGGTCAAACAGAAGAGCAATTGAAAGCTACTGGAGTTGATTTTAAATCGGGTAGTTTTCCATTTAAAGCATTAGGAAGAGCAAGAGCAGGTGGAGATTTAGATGGTTTTGTAAAAATCCTTGCGGATTCAAAAACGGATGAAGTTTTAGGTGTTCACATGATTGGTGCTCGTTGTGCTGATTTAATTGCGGAAGCTGTTACTGCTATGGAATTCAAAGCATCGGCAGAGGATATTTCAAGAATGAGTCATGCGCATCCTACATTTGCAGAAGCAATTAAAGAAGCGGCATTAGCAGCAACTGACAACAGAGCATTACACGTGTAATATTTAATTCTATACAATAAAAAAACCCACTAATGTAGTGGGTTTTTTATGTCTTTATTTTTTTGATTACGCTTTTAACATTGAGTTGTAGCTACTCCAATTGCTATAAATAACAAATAAATTACCCAATAAAAGGGCACCAGCAATAACTACTCCATCTGGCATTAAGTTAACATTAATGAAAAATATATTCACGGTAATTGGTAATAAAACAATTCCAAATAGTCTTGTGAATTTTCCAGTTACAAATGATAACCCGCATAATAATTCTATTATTTTCGCCATTGGCATTATATAACCTGAAGCGGCAATACCATCAGAAAAAACTTTCATTTTTCCAGTAAATGCTGGCTCTGGAGCAAAGTGGAAGAAGTAGTTTAGTGAAGCAAAAAGCATCAAAAGTCCAATAAGAGTTCTGATAATAATAGTTGTAATTCTCATAATTTAATTGGTTTTAGTGGTTTCTAATGGAATCAAATATAATAAAAATTATAAAAACTTTATTTTCAAAGTAAATTAATTTTCAGTGGGATTTATTTCAAAGAAACTAAAAATGGAACCGCCATAACTCTTTTTAAATGAAAAATGAGGCAGGTGATCAAGCTTGGTATATTTTGAATGCTCAATAATCATCATCCCCTCACTATCAAGTAAATTTTGTTTGAATACTAACAAAACCAAGTTTTCAAACACTTTTTGATCTAATGCATAAGGAGGATCTGCAAAAATAATATCGTAGGAATTGGTGTTTTTTTCTAAGAATTTGAAGACATCACTTTTGATTGCTGCAATATTAAAATCGTATTCTTCAGCTATTTGTTTTATGAATTTAACACATCCAAAATCGCCATCTACAGAAGTAATGTTTTCACTTCCTCGGGAGGCAAACTCGTAACTAATATTTCCAGTTCCAGAAAATAAATCCAATACTTTTAAGCTATCAAAACTAAAATGGTTATTCAAGACATTAAATAGTGCCTCTTTACTCATATCGGTTGTTGGTCGTACAGGAAGGTTTTTTGGAGGAAATATTCTTCGTCCTTTGAATTTACCAGAAATTATTCTCACGATTGTAAAAGTATAAAATGCTTTAAATTGACGGCTTTTGATAAATCGTTTTTATTTGCATTATTGGAAACATCAAGTAATGAAACGTTTCTGATATATTTATAAGCAATTTCAAACAATTCAGAATCGTCAGAAATTAATCCTAGAAGTTGAACTTTAAAATGTTCCGGATTTAAATTTAGTTGCTCTGTAGTGAAAAGTAGGTAATAAATAAAATCTTCTGGAGTAATAAAATCAAAAGAATTGTAAAGCAATAGCTTTTGGTTTTGAACGACAACAATTTCAAATTTGTTTTTTGAAAAATGAACATATACTTGTTTCTCATCATTGTTTTTTGACAATTCTAATAATTTTGAAACCAAAATCGTATTTACATGTTTGTAATTGAAAGTCAAAAATTGATCTAACAAGTAATTGTTAATATTAACAAATGGAATAAAAACATGGTTCATTTCGTAATTTGGAAGGGAGTCAAATGTAAAAAAATCGGTTTCAAAAACCTTAGTATTGTACTGTAAATAACTTCCCAAAAATTCTTCGTCAAATAGGGCAGTAGGAACAAAAGTGCTTAAATTACTATCGTGTAAAACGATCACTTCGTCGTATTTCTCTTTAAGTTCTGGATAATCGTTAAACGCTTTCCAATAAAGGTCCTCCACTTTAGACGTTGCTGGAAAATCGCTAAAATCAATTTCTTTGAGTACTACTATTTCATTACTTAATGTGTCAATTATACAAAAGGAAAAGCCATTCAGAGTGACTTGAAGGCTCAATTTTTTGTAATTTTTTTCAGTTATATTAGTGCTCATAGAATTATCATCTTGATGATTGACGCAAACTTACAATTTTTTTAAATGACAATAATTTTTTAGCTCATTTTCTTGCAAATAAACTCAGGTATTTTTAAGATAATTTGAAACTAATTACAATAATCTCAAGAAAACTTTGCGTAATTTGCGTAGAAATATTTTAGTATGAATTCTAGTTTTTTTTATTCCCTTTTGAAAAGACAATTTCCGTTTACTCCAACGAATAAACAAGATTTATTTTTTCAATTAATTGCTGAATTTTGTACTAACAATGATGATAATGAAATCTTTGTATTAAAAGGGTATGCGGGTACTGGTAAAACAACGGTAATTTCTACTATTGTAAATAACTTAATAGAAATTAATAAAAAGTATGTGCTTTTAGCCCCAACAGGACGAGCAGCTAAAGTGATTTCGAATTATTCTCAGAAACCTGCATTTACTATTCATAAAAAAATATATTTCCCTAAAAAAGTTGCTGGCGGTGTTAGTTTTACGATGCAACAAAACAAGCACAAGAATACAATTTTTATTGTAGATGAAGCATCGATGATTTCTGATACTAATACCGATAGTAACGCGTTTGAGAACGGTTCTTTACTTGACGACTTGATTTCATATATTTATTCAGGCACCAATTGCAAGATGTTATTATTGGGAGACACCGCTCAGTTACCACCGGTTAACCTCGATATTTCTCCAGCTTTGAATATTGATACTTTAGGAATGCATTATAACAAAGAAATCAAGCACATTGAGTTTGATGAAGTAATGCGTCAAGAGGAAAAATCGGGAATTTTGTACAATGCAACTGAACTTCGTGATGTATTGAAAGAGGAATTATACGAAAGTTTTAAATTCAATCTAAAAGGATTCAAAGATATTATCCGCTTGACTGACGGGTACGATATTCAAGATGCAATCAATTCTGCCTATAGCAATTATAGCATTGAAGATACGGCATTTATTGTTCGGTCTAATAAACGCGCGAATCAATACAATGATCAAATTCGTACTCGGATTTTAGACAAAGACAGCGAATTGTCTACGGGTGATTTTTTGATGGTTGTAAAAAACAATTATTTTTGGCTTAAAGATTCTGATGAAGCTGGTTTTATTGCCAATGGCGATATCATAGAAGTTTTAGAAATCTTTTCAATTTTGGAATTGTACGGATTTAAATTTGCCAAAGTAAAAATTAGAATGGTCGATTATCCCAACCAAATTCCTCTTGAAACGGTTTTATTGATGGATACTTTAACTAGTGAATCTCCTTCATTAACTTATGAAGAATCAAACAAATTGTACCAAGAGGTGTTATTGGATTACGATGGAGAAACAAAATATAAAAAGTTTCAAAAGGTAAAGGAGAATGAGTTTTTCAATGCACTTCAGGTTAAATTTTCTTATGCAATTACGTGTCATAAATCGCAAGGAGGCCAGTGGAATACTGTTTTTATTGAGCAACCTTATTTACCAAATGGTATTGATAGAGATTATGTTCGTTGGCTTTATACCGCAATTACAAGAGCTAAAGACAAGCTCTATTTAATTGGTTTTAAGGACGAAAATTTTGAAGAATAGTTAGAATTATAAAATCATTTGTAAGTTTGTATTTCAAAAGTAAAACATGAAAGTAATAGCAGTTATACCAGCAAGATACGCATCAACAAGATTTCCCGCTAAATTAATGCAAGATTTAGGTGGTAAAACGGTTATTACCAGAACCTATGAAGCGGCTATAAATACCAATTTATTTGATGATGTATTTGTGGTCACCGATTCTGATTTGATTTTCAATGAGATTGTTTCTCAAGGTGGAAAAGCCATTATGAGTATCAAAGAACACGAATCTGGAAGCGATAGAATTGCCGAAGCTGTCGAGCATTTGAATGTTGATATTGTAGTCAATGTTCAAGGTGACGAGCCTTTTATCAATAAAGAACCATTAGAAAAATTGCTACAAGTTTTTAGAAATGATTCCAAGAACGAAGTTGACTTGGCTTCGTTAATGCGAGAGATCACTGAAATTCAAGATATTGAAAATCCAAATAATGTAAAAGTGGTGGTTGATCAAAGTGGCTTTGCTTTGTATTTTTCAAGATCGGTGATTCCTTATCCTAGAGAAATTAATGTGGGTGTTAGATATTTTCAGCACGTTGGAATCTATGCGTTTAGAAAACAAGCGTTATTAGATTTTTACCATTTACCAATGAAATCTTTGGAGGCTTCTGAAAAATTAGAACAATTGAGATACTTAGAATTTGGTAAGCGAATTAAGATGGTTGAAACCAATCATGTTGGAATTGGAATTGATACTCCTGAAGATTTAGAAAAGGCGAGAAGGTTACTCTAATTTTTCGTAAGGGTTTGCAGTGAAAATCCTTCGCTTTTTAGCGAAGATTGCAACGAAAAGCCCGACCGAGTTTACAACAGATTTTTAATAACCACTTTATATATAAACGAGGTTACGCCATAAAAAAACCTGTAGATCAAATTACAGGTTTTACTAAATTATGTTATTTAACTATTATTTCAAGGTTCCAACCATTTCTTCAGGTTTTACCCAAGCGTCAAAATCTTCAGCAGTTACATAACCTAAACGTACTGATTCTTCCTTTAAAGTAGTTCCGTTTTTATGAGCTGTTTGTGCAATTTCAGCAGCTTTGTAGTAACCAATTTTAGTATTTAATGCGGTAACTAACATTAATGAATTGTTTACCAATTCTTCAATTCTTTTATAATTTGGTTCAATTCCTTGAGCGCAATGTTCGTCAAATGAAAGACAAGCATCACCCAATAAACGCGCTGATTGTAAAAAATTAGCCGCCATTAAAGGTTTGAAAACATTCAATTCATAATGTCCTTGCATTCCACCAACAGTAATTGCCACGTCGTTCCCCATTACTTGAGCGCAAACCATTGTTAAGGCTTCACATTGCGTTGGATTTACTTTTCCTGGCATAATTGAAGATCCTGGTTCGTTTTCTGGAATTAATATTTCTCCAATTCCTGATCGAGGACCTGAGGCTAACATACGGATATCATTTGCAATTTTATTCAATGATACAGCTACTTGTTTCAAAGCGCCGTGAGTTTCTACAATTGCATCATGAGCGGCTAGCGCCTCAAATTTGTTTTCAGCTGTCACAAATGGATGTCCTGTAAATTGAGCAATATATTGCGCTACTTTTACGTCGTATCCAGCCGGAGTATTCAATCCAGTTCCAACTGCAGTTCCTCCTAAAGCAACTTCAGACAAATGCGCCAAAGTATTTTTTATAGCTTTTATTCCAAAATTCAACTGCGCCACATAACCTGAAATTTCTTGACCTAAAGTCAGTGGAGTAGCGTCCATAAGGTGTGTACGACCAATTTTAACTACATTATTAAATTCCACCGCTTTTTCTTGAAGAGTATCTCTTAATTTTTCAATTCCTGGGATGGTTATTTCTACTACTGATTTGTATGCAGCAATGTGCATTCCGGTAGGGTAGGTGTCATTAGAAGATTGTGATTTATTGACATCGTCGTTGGCTTTAATAAATTGCTCTCCTTCGCCAATTTTAAATCCTTTTAAAACTTGAGCACGATTAGCAATAACCTCATTCACGTTCATGTTACTTTGTGTTCCTGAACCTGTTTGCCAAATTACCAATGGAAATTCATCAGCTAGTTTACCCGCTAATATTTCATCGCAAACGGCTGCTATCGCATCTCTTTTATCAGTTGGAAGTACACCTAAATCGCAATTTGCGTAAGCAGCTGCTTTTTTCAAATAAGCAAATCCTTCAATCACTTCAACTGGCATTGACGCTGAAGGGCCTATTTTAAAATTATTTCTTGAACGTTCTGTTTGAGCTCCCCAATACTTATCTGCAGGAACTTGCACTTCACCCATGGTGTCTTTTTCGATTCTGAATTCCATTTTATTGTGTGTTTGTTTTATTAAGAGTTTTTAATTTTTATAGAAAGGCTTCTATTTAAATAGTGATGCAAAATTACGTATAAAAAACTATTTTTTAAAAAATTGATTGAGGATTTATTGCTAGGAAAAAATATTAAACTTACATTTGTAATCATTTTCAATAATTCCGAATAATCATGTTTGACTTTTCACAGTATTTAGGTTTTTTACTTTTCTTAACTATCCTTACCATGGGATTTTGGTTGATGTTTTTCTTAATTGGTTTC
>CALPNL020000095.1 GCA_943324925.2 Chitinophaga pinensis
ACTTGCTCCACTTCCTCAACATAACGAGATAAATCCCACATCGCAACATCATTAGGATTGTCAGAATTGCCACATCCCAATTGATCATAATAAATAAATTCAATTCCTTCTTTTGGTAAGAAACTTTCAAAACATTCAAAATATTCATGTGTAGCTCCAGGACCTCCGTTCAGCAATAAAACTTTAATCTTTGGATTGTTTCCTATTTTCTTTGTCCAAACTTTAAAATTCCCTTTTGGGGTTGAAATCGTAATTACTTTTATTCCGCCTGTTTTAATTCCAGTTTCTGTATCGGTTAGATAATTCGATCCAGACTCCTTTACCCCTTTTTGATTACAAGAAAATAATAAACCGAATATGGCAATAAAAAAAATACTTTTTAAGAATGCGTTTTTCATAATTATTGATTTTTATTAATTAGTAGTAAGTGTACTTTTCAATTCTTCAAAATTTAAGGTTACTTGCTCTCCTGAAACCAGGTTTTTAAGGGCAAATTTACCTTCGTTCATTTCAGTTTCGCCAACAATAATAGCGTATTTAATTGCCCGTTTATCGGCGTGCATGAATTGTTTTCCTACTTTAACTGCGTCAGGATATAACTCTACTTTTATTCCAAATTCACGTAATTTTTTTATCGCTTTCATAGAATAAAAAGCTTCCTTTTCACCATAATTGATAAACAACGCTTTTGAGGTTGTAGTTACCGTTTTAGGAAACAAATCCAATTCTTCAATAACCAAATAAATGCGGTCCAAGCCAAATGATATTCCTACACCACTCATGTCTTTCAAACCGAAAATACCGGTTAAATCATCGTATCTTCCTCCGCCACCAATGGATCCCATCGAAATTTCTTTTGGTGGGGCCACCTCAAATATAGCGCCGGTGTAGTAATTTAAACCACGAGCAAGAGTGACATCTAAGTCTAAATTAGCTTTAGTTAGACCCAATTCTGAAACCGCTTCACAAATATATTTTAACTCTTCAATTCCCTTCATTCCTTCAGATGAAGTGGCTAAAAGCGTGGCTAATTTTTGGATTTTCTCTGAAATTGTTCCAGTAAAATTAAATAATGGTTGTACTTTTTGAATTGCCACTTCAGAAATTCCTTTTTCAAGCATTTCGGTTTTTACACCGTCCTCTCCTATTTTATCGAGTTTATCTAAAGCAACCGTAAAATCAATTAATTTATCCGAAGCACCAATAACTTCAGCAATTCCAGATAATATTTTTCTATTATTTATTTTTATAGTAACGCCATTCAACCCTAATTCGGTAAAAACAGCATCGTACAATTGAATTAATTCCACTTCTTGCCATAACGATTTTGAACCAACCACATCGGCATCACATTGATAAAATTCTCTGAAACGACCTTTCTGAGGTCGATCTGCTCGCCACACCGGTTGGATTTGGTATCTTTTAAATGGAAATTCAATATCGTTTTGGTGTTGTACAACATAGCGTGCGAAAGGAACCGTTAAATCATATCGAAGCGCTTTTTCAGAAATACTTGAAGTTAACTTATTACTTTCTTTATTTTCAAGCGCGCTTTCGTTGGCTTTAGCCAAATAGTCACCAGAATTTAATATCTTAAATATTAAACGGTCTCCTTCTTCTCCATATTTCCCCATTAAAGTTTCCGAATTTTCAAATGACGGAGTTTCAATAGGTTGAAATCCATATTTTTCAAAATTACCTTTAATTATAGAGACAATATAGTTACGTTTTGCAACTTCACTTGGAGAAAAGTCGCGCGTACCTTTAGGAATACTCGGTTTTTGAGCCATAGTAATAGCAGATTATTGGGTTATAGATTTTTAGAATTGTAACCTCTAAAAACTAATTAATGGAAGCAAATTTATAATCTAAATTATTAAATTTTAATTTTCTCTATGCAAATATCATATTTTTATACTAAATAATAGTCGTTCTAAAGCAAACTTGTAACAAAAATTGTATTTTCGTGACAAATTAGAAATGATGTTCAAATTAACAATAGAAAATATCCGAATTGCCCTTGGCTCTATCCGCACCCAATTATTGCGAACCATTCTTACCATTTTAATCATTGCAATCGGAATTACCGCCTTAGTAGGAATTCTAACCGTGGTATCAGCATTGAAAAATACCTTGTCTTCCAATTTTGCCTCAATGGGTTCCAACACCTTCAATATTACTCAATATGAAACCAGCACTCGTAGACGCGGCGGCGGCGAAACTGATAAAATAAATCCAATTATTTCTTGGCCTCAAGCCAAAGCATTTAAAGAAAATTATAAATACCCATTTACAGAAACTTCGCTTTCATTTGTGGCAACTTCAAGAGCAGAAGTCAAATTCGAATCCGAAAAAACAGATCCAGAAATCACTATTGTTGGAGTTGACGAACATTTTCTTCCGAATTCTGGCTTGGAAACGAACTCCGGAAGAAACTTCACCGGATTTGATATTGATAACAATGCCTATGTTTGTGTGGTAGGTTCTGATTTTGAAAAAGGTTTATTAAAAGAAGTGAATCCAATAAATAAAATTATATCGATTCGTGGCGCAAAATTTAAAGTAATTGGTGTTTTAAAGGAAAAAGGTTCGACATTTGGCAATAGCCAAGACCTACGGGTTTTAATTCCGATTCAACTAGCCAGGTCATTGTTTACAGCCCCTAACATCAATTACTCAATGAGTATTATGGTTGCTAAAGAAACTTTATTGGATGAAGCGGTTGATAATGCTGGAAATATTATGCGCCGTATTCGTAAATTAAATCCCGTTCAAGAAAATAATTTTGGAGTTTCAAGAAGTGACGATTTAATTAATAGAATTTCAGAAATAACTGGGGTATTGAGTGCATCCGCTTGGATTATTGGTATCATTACCATATTTGGTTCTTCGATTGCCTTAATGAATATTATGTTAGTTTCGGTGACGGAAAGAACTCGTGAAATTGGCGTTCGAAAAGCACTGGGAGCTAAAAGAAGTACGATTGCATTTCAGTTCTTCATTGAAACGTTAATCATTGGCCAATTAGGCGGAATTGTTGGAATTATCTTCGGTATATTAATTGGTTATGGAATTTCAAACGCTATCGATTTTAGTTTTGTAATTCCTTGGGGAGCGGTTATCGCAGCAACAATAACTACGTTTATTGTAGCGGTAGTTTCAGGTTCTTATCCTGCTTTAAAAGCATCTAAATTAGATCCTATTGAAGCTTTGAGATACGAATAATAGCTAAAAATTACAGGCAATCATACGATCATTGCCATAAATATCCTTTCGCAGTTCAATATTTTTTAATCCTATAGATTCTAATAATTCTTGGGTTTCTTTACCTAAATATTGATTTATTTCGAAAAATAATTGTCCGTTCGGATTTAAATTGGCAGCAGCCAACTCTGCAATTTTCTTATAAAAAATAAGTGGATCATTATCTGGAACGAATAACGCCAAATGTGGCTCGTTATCTAAAACATTGGGTTTAATTTCTGCCTTCTCTAAGTTTCTCACATAGGGCGGATTGGACACAATAATATCAAATTTCTGACTTAGATCCTTGGTTTCCAATATGTTTTTATGCAAAAAAGTAACTGGAACTTTATTTAGAATTGCATTGTTTTTAGCTATTGCCAATGCATTTTCCGAAACATCAATAGCAAAAACTTCTGAATTGGGAATGTTCTTTGCTAATGATACTGCGATACAACCACTTCCCGTACCTATATCCAAAATTTTTAAATTTTTCTTTTTAGATAATTTACTGTTTAATTTAACAATCCAATCGACCAATTCCTCGGTTTCAGACCTTGGAATTAAAACATTTTCATCAACAAAAAATTCTAATCCATAAAAATGAGTGGTACCTATTATATATTGAATTGGAATTTGAATTTTTAACTTTTCTAAAATAGCATTCCAATTCAAAATTTCATTTTCAGAAAATACGCTATCAACATCCAAAGCCAAATCAATCCTTCTTAATTGGTGTTTATTTTCAAGGAGTAAATAAAAGAAACTCTCTGCTTCCATTTCATCATAAAATGGCAAGAGTGCTTTGATAAAATCGCCTTTATATTCTTTTATTTTCATACCAATTATAATTTTTTCAACATCCAAACTTCACAAGAATTATGACCGGTATCGCCAATTTGTTGTTCTAAATATTCAAAACCTGATTTGCGATATAATTTTTGCGCGGCATCCATGTACGTCATTGTTTCAATATAACAACTTTCAAAACCAAACTCAATTGCTTTTTCAAGGCAAAGATTCATCAATTTTGTTCCAAATCCAAGTCCTCTAATTTCAGGAAGAAAATACATTTTTTGGAGTTCACAAATTGTATGATCTGCTTTTTCCAATTGCATAATTCCAGCTCCACCCAAAATTTTACCCTTATTTTCAACCACAAAATAAATGGCTCTTGGAACGTCATACACTTCAAATAGGGAATCTAAATAAGGATCTGCATAAGCTGTTCCTACTTTTGGAGCACCAAAATCAGTTAATACATCTCTTACTATTGCTGCCATTTGAGCATTATCTTGCTTCTGAATTTCTCTAATTCTAATGCTTTCCATATTACTTTTTAATCGTATTTTTGCGGTGTGAAGGTACAAGAAAAATATATAAAAAGATGCATCGAATTGGCCAAAAATGGATTGGGAACTACCTATCCAAATCCGCTTGTGGGCTGCGTAATTGTATATGAAAATAAAATTATTGGCGAAGGTTGGCATAAAAAATCGGGAGAAGCTCACGCGGAAGTAATTGCCATTGAATCCGTTCAAAACAAAGAATTACTTTCCTCTTCAACTCTTTATGTGAGTTTAGAACCTTGTAGTCATTTTGGAAAAACACCTCCTTGTGCCGATTTAATTTTAAAATATAAAATACCAAATGTAGTTATTGGAACTATTGATCCCAATAGTAAAGTGGCTGGAAAAGGAATTCAAAAATTAAAGGATTCAGGGGTGAATGTTACATTCGGGATTTTAGAAAAAGAAGGCAACGAACTCAATAAACGTTTTTTTACCTTTCATAGAAAATCCAGACCTTACATTATATTAAAATGGGCAGAAAGTGCCGATGGATTTATCAGTCCGAAAAATAAAACGGAGCAAAAACCAGTTTGGATTTCCAATGAATATTCTCGTCAATTGGTTCACAAATGGCGAAGTGAAGAACAGGCAATTTTGGTTGGAACTCAAACAATAATCGATGACAATCCCTCACTTACGGTTCGCAATTGGGTTGGAAATAATCCAATTCGCGTTGTAATTGACAGGGAAAACACTATTGATTCTTCCTATAATGTTTTCGATAACCAAGCAAAAACGATCGTTTTTTCCAATAAGGAAGTGACTTCAAATTCAGATACAATTCAATATATAAAAGTAGATTTTGACAAAAATTCCACACAAGTAATCGTCGATAAATTATTCGAAAATAACATCCAATCGATTATAATTGAAGGGGGAAAAAAAACAATTCAATCCTTTATTGATGCTCATCTTTGGGATGAGGCTAGAGTATTTATTGGAGGAATAAATCTAAATAAAGGAACAAAAGCTCCTAAAATAAATAATACTATTTATTCAAAAAGTTATCTAAAAAAGGATACTCTATTAACCTACAGAAATGATGATTGATTCAATTATTTTTGATTTTGGCGATGTATTTATCAACCTGGATAAACAAGCCACTCCATTGGCCTTAAAAAAATTAGGATTGATAGAATGGAGTTCCCAAATAGATTCTTTAAATTTTAATTTCGAGAAGGGATTAATCTCCAGAGCTGATTTTTTAGTCGGTTTAAATCAATTCGTCCCAGAGGCAACTCCAGATGAAGTACTTGCTGCATGGAATGGCGTTTTATTGGATTTCCCAATGTACCGATTAGAATTTCTTGAAACAATATCAAAAAAATACCAACTCTATTTATTGAGCAACACCGATTCCATTCACATCAATCATTTTAAAGAAACTAATGGGGACGCTTTTTACAATCGCTTTTACAATTGCTTCGAAAAAGTATATTTTTCTTATGATTTAGGAAAGAGAAAACCCGAGGTGGAAATTTACAATTATGTAATCACCGAAAATAATTTGAATCCTGAGAAAACACTTTTTGTAGATGATAATCTGGAAAATATTGAAGGTGCAAAAAAAACAGGATTGCAAGTTTGGCATTTGCAGAAAGGCAAAGAAGATGTAATTCAATTATTTGAAAAAGGAATAGTATAAACGATTTGGAAATAAAAGATACCTATAAAACTATTGATCAACCCACAGAAGAAATACTATTTAAAGAGAAGAATAGTAAATTTTTTGGCTATGCCTTTCCTGTAACTACAACTGATGAAGTTAAAATTTACATTGAACAATTAAAGAAACAACATTTTGGTGCAGTACACTTTTGTTATGCCTATCAAATTGGAACTGATAAAATAAAATTCAGAGCCAATGATGATGGCGAACCCAGTAATAGTGCCGGAATACCAATTTATGGACAAATACAATCTTTCGGTTTAACCAATATATTAATTGTTGTAGTTCGGTTTTTTGGAGGAACTAAATTGGGTGTTGGCGGATTGATAACGGCATACAAAACCACCGCGCAGTTAGCACTTGAAAATGCTTCTATAATTGAAAAAACAATAGATGTTCATTTCAAAATTAGGTTTGATTATAAAAATATAAACACGGTTATGAGAATAATTAAAGAAAAACAATTAGACATTGATTCTCAAAAAATGGAAGAAAATTGCGAAATAATTATTGTTTCACGAAAAAAAAATGCCGAACGAATATTCGACATTTTTGATTCTTTATTTGAAATTTCCATATCAAAATTAGATTAATCTAACTTCAACAAAACCTCTTTTATGTAATCTGGTGGGGTTATAGGTTTTCCAGTTGATAAGTCCACAAATACCAAAATAAAATGAGCAGTTGTTAACAATTCATTTTTCTCATTATGGATTTCGCAATCAAATTCTACTTTAACTGAAGATTGACTTTTAAAAGCCGTAGAAATTGTTAATAATTCATCGTAACGAGCTGGTTTTTTATAGTTAATAGTCATAGAAACAATCGGTAAAGCTATACCACTTTCTTCCATTAATTTATACGAAACCCCTTTGTTTCTTAGCCATTCCACTCTTCCGATTTCAAAATAGGGAATATAATTTCCATGATAAACTACTCCCATTTGGTCTGTTTCAGAATAACGAACACGAACTTGAATTTGATGTTTTTGCATTTCAAAAATTTATAAATATTAACTAAAAAACTGGCTACTATATACAACAAAAATTTTAAAAAAATTAATCAAAAAAAATTTTTTTTTAACGATTTATTATCACATATTTGTAGTCCAAAAAATAAACATCCCTAAACCGTTATTTTTTGTAACACATTAAAACAATAACTTTTTAAATTACTATGAGCAAAACTGCGCAATCAGTCTGGGAAAATTGTCTGTCATTTATCAAAGACAATATTCAA
>CALPNL020000096.1 GCA_943324925.2 Chitinophaga pinensis
AAATTTCAAGTATATCAATAGTTAAGGGCTTCTCGTCCGTTGTTGAAGGGTAGAAAGATGGAGCTCGCGAGTAATTTCGAGCCTAGATAAATGATAAGGCCACGCAAAACGTGGACAGAATCCGGCTTACAGGTCTGCTTTTTTTATTTTAGAATAAATAACACTGTCTAAAAATTCCCCGTTGAAAAATGCATTTTCTTTAAAATGCCCTTCTTTTACAAATCCATTTTTTATTAAAACTCCTTCAGAAGCACTGTTTCTGGGATCAATTACAGCTTCCATTGAATGCAAATTCATTTCCTTAAATCCATATTTCATAACTCTTTCCACTGCTTCAGTTGCAATTCCTTTTCCATGATTTTCGGAAAGTAACATATAACCAATTTCTGATCGATAATCGGCAAATTTAGTTCTATAAAATCCAATAATACCCAATAATTTATTTTCGCCTTTGAAGGTAATTGCCCAGTTTATAGACTCGTTTTTTTCAAGCCCGCTATCCAATAAGGCAATATGTTCTATAGCTTCTTCATAATTGGTAACCAATGGACGAGGAATGTATTTCATTGTTTCTGCATTGGAACGCATCGAAAAAATTTCGTTTACATCACTGTTGTCAACTCTTCGAAGTAACAATCTCTCTGTTTCTAATATTGGAAAAGGTGTAAAATTGAATTCTAACATAATTTGGCTTATAAGATTTCTATTAAGTAATTGGTTTCGAATGTTTGGTTTTCACCTAAGATTTGTATTCCTTCTTTATCTTCTAAATTTCCATTGTTTTCGATTGTATCAGCATATCCAATCCAAGGTTCTATACAAATAAAAGGCGCTTGACTTTTGGTCCAAATCCCTAATGAGGGAAAGTCATTGTAATGTACTTTTAGAAATGGAATTTTATTTTCAGTAATTGAAACCGACTTAGATTCTATGGTTTTAAAAATTAAAGCATCATTTTCAAATAAGGAGTAGTTTAAACGTAAACTATTATTTTCCATAGGTAATATATAAGTAGCATTAGAAATTAAATCATTTTGTAATGTTGAAACAATTAATTTTTCTGATTTCTCAAATAACAGTTCATAATTTTTAAAATCGCTTGGTAATGCAAAAGCTGGATGGGCTCCAATTGAAAAAGGCATTGAAAAATCATTATTATTAATTACTTTGAAATCTATTTTTAAAACAGAATTTGTTAAGGTGTAGCTAATTTGTAATTCAAAATTAAATGGATATTTTTCGAGTGTAGCTCTGGTTTGTTTTAAAGAAAAAACTACTTCTAGGTCCGTTTTTTCTTTAACTTCAAAATCCATTTCTCTAGCAAATCCATGTCTTGGCAAATGATAAATCGAATTATTATAGATGTAATTATCATTTTTTAAACTTCCTACAATTGGAAAAAGAATAGGAGAGTGTTTACCCCAATAATCCGGATTTCCTTCCCATATAAACTCTCTATTGGATTTGTTTTTTAATGAAATTAATTCTGCTCCAAATGAATTTATGGTCGCGGTGAGTTCTGAATTGGATAGTGTTATTTTCAATGGTATTTATTTTTAGCAAAAGTAATATTTCTTCAATACACATAGGTGAAACTTTCATTAATTTATGTTAAATAAATTTTTTTTTGAAGAAAAAATAGCAACTTTGAAATTCGAATTTTAAATATTATTTTCCTGATTGGTAACAATAAAAAAATGAAAAAAATGAAAAACAAAATTACAGGAGCTTTAGTGTTTATTGCTTTACTTTTCGGACCAATGTTCGCATTTGCTCAGCAATCAACTGTGACAGAAACTAAGAAACTTTCAAATTATAGTTATACGGATGCTTTTTCTCCCAATTTCTATACAAAAAATGGAACTTCTACTCGTTCTGCAAGCGGTCAACCAGGTGAAAAATATTGGCAAAATAGAGCCGATTACCAATTAACGGCTAGTTTAAATGACAAAACTAGTGAAATTATAGGTTCAGAAACGTTGATTTATACCAATAATAGTCCAGATAAATTATCCTTCCTTTGGATGAATGTAGATCAGAATTTATTCAAAAATGATTCTCGAGGAAATGCTGTAATTCCTGTAAAAGGAAGCCGTAATGGTGCCAATGGGGAAAAATTTGACGGTGGTCATAAAATCAAATCGGTTAAAGTGGTATCTAATGTTGGTGGAAAAGTAGTTGAAAAAGACACTAAATTTGAAATTAATGACACGAGAATGAAAATTTCTCTACCGCAAGAATTAAATGCAAATGGAGCTACTGTGAAAATTAAAATAGAATTCTCCTATATTTCCCCAAAATACGGTTCGGATAGAACAGGGGTATTAGATACTAGAAACGGTAAAGTTTTTACTATTGCTCAATGGTATCCAAGAATGTGTGTTTATGATGATGTGAAAGGTTGGAATACACCTCCTTATCAAGGTGCGGGTGAGTTTTATTTAGAATATGGAGATTTTGATGTCAATATTACTGCTCCATCAAATCATGTGGTGGTTTGTTCCGGTGAATTGGTTAATGCCAACGAAGTTTATTCTGATAAACAACAAAAATTATGGGCTACTGCTGCAAATAGCGATAAAACGATCGTTATTCGTTCTGCTTTTGATGTGGCTAATGCCGTTTCAAAACCATTGGCAAAACCAACATTGACTTGGCATTTTAAGATTAAAAATTCTAGAGACGTTTCTTTTGCTTCTTCGGCTGCTTTTATTATTGATGCTGCTAGAATCAATTTGCCAAGTGGCAAGAAATCACTTGCTATATCTGCTTATCCGATTGAATCTGAAGGCGATTCAGCATGGGGACGTTCAACAGAATACACTAAAACTTCAATCGAAAATTACTCAAATAGATGGTTTGAATATCCTTACCCAGCAGCAACCAACGTAGCAGGTAATGAAGGTGGAATGGAATATCCAGGAATTGTCTTCTGTGGATGGGAATCTAAAGGGGAAGAATTATGGGGAGTAACGGACCACGAATTTGGTCACATATGGTTTCCAATGATTGTTGGTTCTAACGAAAGATTATTTGCATGGATGGACGAAGGATTTAATGAATTTATCAATTCATTAAGTTCAGTAGATTTTAATAATGGTGAATATAAATTTCCAATAAATGATATGCATCTAATGTCGGAAGCTTTCACAAACCCCTCATTAGAACCTGTATTCACTGCTCCTGATTGTTTTAAAGAAGCCAACATGGGAATTTTAGGTTATTACAAACCTTCTGCAGGATTAGTAATGTTGAGAGAGCATATTTTAGGTAAAGAACGTTTTGACAATGCATTTAAAACCTATGTTGCTAGATGGGCATTCAAACATCCAACTCCAGATGACTTTTTCAGAACTATTGAAAACGTAGCTGGTGAAGATTTAAATTGGTTTTGGAGAGGTTGGTATATCAATAACTGGCGTTTTGACCAAGGAATTACTAAAGTTAAATATGTGAAAAATAATCCAAAATTAGGTGCTATAATTTCAATAGAAAACTTAGAAAAAATGCCTCTTCCAGTTATTATGGATATTAAATTCAAAAGTGGTGAGGTGAAGAGAGTTAATTTACCAGTTGAAATCTGGCAAAAAAATGTTGATTGGTCATTTAAATATGATTCTACTGAAGAAATAGATACAATTACTTTAGATCCTGATCACGTTTTTCCTGATGTAGATAGTGCAAATAACACTTGGGCTGCAGCTACTGGTGAATTAGAAAAGGACATCATTTTAGATGCTTATTTTGGAAATTATTCAAGTACTATGATTCCTATAAAAATTGTTATCACAGAAGAAGAGGGTTCGCTAATTGCTACAGCAACAGGTCAACCTAGTATTCCACTAAAAAATATTGGTAAGGATAAATTTTCATTCGAACAAGCGGGTTTAGAAATTCAATTTAATGAAGCTAAAACAGAATTAAATTTAATGATTAACGGTCAAACGTTTTTATTCACAAAAGACAAATAAAAGTTAGTTATAATTCAAAAAAAACACCAGCGTAATGTTGGTGTTTTTTTTATCTCTTAAGCTGGAATTTGCTGACTTAAACAATGGAGCGTTCCAAATCCCCAAATTAAATCAATGGCACTAATTCCGATAATTTCTCGATCTGGAAAACAATCAGCGAGGATATTCAGCGCCACTCGATCATTAGAATCATTGAATGTTGGTACCAATACACATTTGTTTAGGATTAAAAAATTAGCATAACTTGCCGGAAGCACAATGCCGTCAAAATAAATTCTTTTTGGCATTGGAAGTTCAACAATGTTTAATGGTTTTCCATTTTCTAATTTGGCGTTTTGCAATCTTTTTAAATTGTCTTGTAACGGTTGGTAATTGCTGTCTTTTTTATCAGATTCAACAATGGTAATGACTGTGTTTTCATTTACAAAACGACATAAATCATCAATATGGCCGTGGGTGTCATCGCCTTCAATCCCATTTCCTAGCCAAATAACATTGGTAATTCCAAGGTATTCTTTGAAAACAGCTTCGTAATCAGCTTTGGTAAAATTTGGATTTCTAACTTGAATCATTGGGTGCATTAAACACTCTTCCGAAGTAATTAATGTTCCTTTTCCATTGGTTTCAATTGCACCTCCTTCTACAATAACCGGTTTTCCCTTGTAGGTAACTTGTTGGACTGGAATATCCAAAAATTTCGCAACCATTCTTGGAACCCATTTGTCTAATTGATAGTTATTGTATTTTGCCCAACCATTGAAATTAAAATCAAGCGCTTCCTTTTTATTGCCATTTTTTACAATAATAGGACCTGAATCGCGCATCCAACTTCTATTAGTTTTATGAATAATAAATGATATTGCTTTGATATTTACTTCGGCAATTTCTAGCATTCCAATAACTTTGGCTTTCAGTTTTTCATCGGCAACTACTAAAACAACTTCTTCAAAAGTGGCTATTTTCTTTATAAATTCTATAAAAGCCCATTGAATTGCCTCATATTTTCCAGGCCAATCGTTACCGTTATGTGGGAAACAAAGTAAAATACCTTGTTGTTTTTCCCATTCTGCTGGAAATCGTCGCGAATTTGTCATTATTCTATAGCTCTTTTAGTAATGTCTTCGAAAGCATCAATTCTTCTGTCACGTAAAAATGGCCAATTCTGGCGTACATTTTCTTGTAAATCCAAATCGACTTCGGCTATCAAAATTTCCTCTTTATCATGTGAGGCTTGCGCCAATATTTCACCTTGAGGTCCAGCAATAAATGATGATCCCCAAAATTCAATTCCAGAGGTATTCGGTAAATATTGTTCTAAACCAATTCTATTGGCTGCAGCAACATAAACTCCATTTGCAACAGCGTGACCTTTCATTACATTCATCCATGCACCATGTTGGTTTTCTCCATATTGCTCTTTTTCCAATGGATGCCAACCAATGGCTGTTGGATAAAACAATACTTCAGCACCTTGTAAAGCTGTTAAACGAGCCGCTTCTGGAAACCACTGATCCCAGCAAATTAGCGTTCCTATTTTTCCTTTATGGGTTGGAAAAGCTTTGAAACCTAGATCACCTGGGGTAAAGTAGAATTTTTCATAAAAATGTGGATCATCTGGAATGTGCATTTTTCGGTACAATCCAGCTTCTGATCCATCAGTATCAATAATATAGGCGCTATTGTGGTAAATTCCAGCCATTCTTTTTTCAAAAAACGGAACTATAATAACCACACCCAATTCTTTCGCTAATTCGCTAAAAGCGATAAATGAAGTGCTGTAAAGTGGTTCTGCTAAAGCAAAATTATCGACATCTTCACTTTGACAAAAGTAATGACTGCTGTATAATTCAGGTAATGAGATCACTTCGGCACCCATTTTTGCTGCCTCACGAACCCACGATAAACATTTTTTTAGGTTGTTCTCCGCAACATCATTCAAGTTTAATTGTACAACCGCTATTTTATATTTGTTATTTGCCATAGCCAAAATTTTAGATTGCAAAAATAGTTATTTTTATAAATAGAGAAGTTTTTTTTAGGCATAGATTTAAATGTAATTCATCATTGCGGAATTAGAGCAAAACAGTAGGCAATCAAATCTAGAATTGAAATTTTCTAATTTATTTTGGTGAAGATTAAATTATTTCTTCGATGTGTTTCTTTATGTTTTCTGCAATTTTTTTTGTTGGTAAATCGTTTTCATCTGTCCCAAAAGGGTCTTCGATTTCTTCGGCAATTAGCTCTAAACTTGCCAGTACATAAAATACAAATACCACGACAGGAACAACATAATAGCCAAGTCCAAAGGCGTAGCCAAAGGGAAGTGTCATTACGTAAAAGAAGATAAACTTTTTAAGAAAAGCACTATAGGAATAGGGTATTGGTGTGTTTTTTATTCTTTCGCACGCTCCGCAAATTTCACTAAAAGATTGTATTTCGGAGTTCAAAATAATGAGTTGTTCTCCGGTGATTTTTTTGGAACTGTAGAGATCATTAATTTTATGAAATAGCATTTTTGCTACTTGGTTGGGCTTGTGTTTGTGTCGGTCAATTTCTAAATCTACATCTTCAAAAAGCTGTTTGCTAGTATCATTGTTATTCAAATGTTTGTGCAAAATGGAAGCGTAACCTGGTATCATTTTTCGAAAGTAGGCGCGGTCGCTTTCCTCTTTCAAAATTGCAGATAACTTGATTGCTAAATTTCGACTATTATTGACCAACGAACCCCACAATTTTCTTCCTTCCCACCAACGATCGTAAGCAGTATTTGTTCTGAAAACTAACAATAATGAAATAACGAAACCTAACATTCCATGCATGATTGTTAAATTTTTCACATAACTTTCTTGTGGTAATTTCCAGAATTCTATTTCTAAATATCCAATAATTCCAGAGTAAATACCTATGGCAACCATTATTGGGAATAAGGTTCTGAAGGTGTCTGACTTATGGAACTTAAAAATAAAAGTAAACCAGTCTTTGGTATTGTATGATATCATTTTTTTCTATGTTTAATACAAACATAAGTTTCTTGTTAGTTCTATCAAAACTATTTCAGATAATTTAGCTTGTTTAAGCATCTTTATTTTCCATAATCCACAAACTATTCAAACTAAAAAAGATAACTTTGCAAATTGACAATTTATGAATTTACTATGAGTATTTTTAATTCCATTTTTGGGGAGCCAAAGCCAAATTCTAATTCATCTAATATCAACTGGACTCCATTGGAGAATTTTGGGCAAATAGAAGAAATTATTATACTGTCTGAACAAAAGTCTGTTATTATTTTCAAGCACAGTACGCGTTGTAGTATTAGTAGAATGGCATTGAAGAATTTTGAAAGTGAGTACGATTTAGGGGAAAAGGTAACAGCTTACTTCCTAGATTTAATTTCTTTTAGGGAGGTGTCCAATGCTATCGCCACTCGTTTTAATGTAGTTCACCAATCCCCACAATTACTGCTAATTGTAGGAGGAAAGTCGGTTTATGATGTTTCTCACAGTTCTATAGACGCCCAAGAAT
>CALPNL020000097.1 GCA_943324925.2 Chitinophaga pinensis
ATTAACTTCTTCACTAGTTACTGCGCAATATTCAAATATGACGATGCCACAGGCGTTATATGGTACAACATTCAATTTGAATATTCATGAATCCACAAAACAATTAGTTACAGGAAATCAAACCATAACAGGTTCTATAAATAATGAATCATTTTGGGGGCCAACACTTTTTATTAATAAAGGTGATCTAGTACACATGAATGTAACTAATAATTTGAATGAATCAACTACTGTACACTGGCATGGAATGCACTTACCAGCGGTAATGGATGGTGGTCCACATCAAGTTATTCCTGCTGGAACATTTTGGCAACCCTATTGGACTGTTATGAATCAAGCTGCTACTTTATGGTATCATCCACATTTACATACAACTACACAAGCTCAAATGACAAAGGGAATTGGAGGTTTTATAATTGTTAAAGACCCTGCTGAAGCGGCTTTAGCATTACCAAGAACTTACGGAATTGACGATATTGTATTAGCATTAACAAGCAGAAGTTATAATGCCACAACCAATACCTTCGTATCACCTCCTGCTTCAGCAAGAGTTTATGGAGATTACATGCTTTCCAATGGTACTCCTAATGCACAATATACTTTGCCTAAACAATTCGTGAGAATAAGAATTTTAAATGCTGAAATTGAAAGAGGTTATAATCTAGGTTTTAGTGACAATAGAACTTTTTATGTAATTGGAACGGATGGTGGATTATTGGGCGCTCCAGTAGCTGTTACTAGATTACCAATCCATGTAGGTGAAAGATATGAAATAATGGTAAATTTATCAAACGATGCTGTTGGATCAAGTATCGACTTAAAAGCATATAATTCAGGGCAATCACAAAGTTTTCCAGGAGGTGAGCCAGCTTCAGCAGGTGTTTTTGGAAGCTTACTAAATAATATTGATTTTCCAGTTTTACATATTAATGTTGGTGCAACAACTACTGCTACAACTCCTATCACCTCTTTACCTACCGCGCTGATTTCAAATTCCTATTGGACAGCGGCAGATGCTACTGTAAATAGAACTATTTCAATTACTAATGGGAATCCAGGTCCCGCGAGTGTACCCTTTAATTTTGATAATGTTTCTTATTCAGAATCTGTAATTAACAAAACAGTGAATTTAAATGCTATAGAAAAATGGTCAATTGCAAATACCAACCCTGCCGTTTTTGGACATTCATTTCACATTCATGATATTGAATTTAAAATTGTTTCTAGAAATACAGGAACCGCTGCAGCCTACGAATCGGGTTGGAAAGATACTTTTTTCATTAGCAAAAATGAGACTGTTAGTTTTGTAGGTAAATTTGATGATTTCGCGGATTCGGATGTAACTCATCCCTACATGTATCATTGTCATTTTGGAGGTCATGAAGATGGTGGTATGATGGGACAATTTATCGTAACAGGTGCTTTAGGAACCAATCAGAATGAAAATAGTACTAGTTTTAGTTTGTATCCAAATCCTTCAAGCAATCTATTATATATTAATTTAAAAGATGCTAATACAGAGATTTATTATGTAACAATTTCTACAATTACCGGAAGAGTCGTAATGATGTTGCCGCAACCAGAATGGCAAAATGGAATAGATATTTCCTCTCTAGAATCTGGTGTTTATACGTTTCAGATGATGGATAAACAAACTAAAAGCCTTACTACAAGAAAGTTTATCAAAAAATAATTATATGAAAAAGCATTTTTTTAAACTTTTAATAATGGGTACATTATTTATACTTTGCAGTTTTAATTTAATTGTGAAGGAGAAACAAGTGTCTGATTTTAAATTAAAAAATGCCAATACAAATCATTTCGTTTCGTTGTCCGATTATAAAAATGCCAAGGGGTTTATTATTATATTTACTTGCAATAAATGCCCTATGGCTAAGTTTTATTCTCAACGATTAAATCAAATGAATGAAAAATATAAAAAAGTTGGAATTCCATTAATTGCAATAAATTCAATGGACACTTTAGCATATGCTGAAGAATCTTTTAAAAAAATGCAAAATAAAGTCAAAAAAGACCAGTTGAATTTCCCTTATTTGCAAGATAAAAAGCAAGTGGTTGGAAAAAACTTTAAAGCATCTGTCACTCCCCAAGCTTTTGTGATTTGGAAACAAAAAAATAAATATGTTGTCAAATACGAGGGTTCAATCGATGACAATGCGGGTGATTATCAAAATATTAAAAATCATTTTCTAATCAACGCTGTTGATCAATTATTAAAAGGGAATGAAGTCAATATTAAGGTTACTGAGCCCTTTGGTTGTAGGATTTTTTATAGAGGAATAATAGACAATATGAAATAAATAAATTAATTCAAAAAAATAATTATGAAACAAAAAATTACTCTTTTAGGATTGCTTTTAATTGGTTGTTCCGTTTTTGCTCAAACCAATCCAATAATAACCAAATGGTTGCAAAACACTACAGGAATTACTGGTAGACATTATGTTTCTGGAAATTCTACTCCAATTATTGATGCCGTTTTAGCCAATGTTCAATCTGTAAATTATAATACTACCAATGTATATGTTACAGCTACTGGAATTCCTGCATATATAACAGGCCCATTTCTAGATGGAAATCCGTCTTTGGCAACAGCTCAGAATAAAATTTTTAAATTCCCATTGTCCCCTACACAAAATACTGGAACACCAACAGCAACAACTGGTGGTAATATTGGGGTATTTATAAATGGAGTGGCTCTATTTGATTACCGAGACGGTGTGGCTTGGAGTAGTGCTACCAATTCTCTTTGTGGTGGCCCTGGAAATCCAGCTTGTAGTGGTGGACCAGGAACTACACAGGCTTGGAACAGAGACGCAATTCCAGCGGAGCGTGCAGGTTTTGATTGTGCAAAAGCTCACCCTGCAATGGGAAACTATCATCATCATCAAAACCCAAGCGCCTTTAATTTGGACCTAAATGTATTGTCAACAATTTGTTCTACGTACCCTGCAGATGGTTTATATGTAATCAATACATCTCAACATTCCCCATTATTAGGTTTTGCTTACGATGGTTTTCCAATTTATGGAGCTTATGCTTATGCAAATACCAACGGAACTGGAGCGATTACTAGAATGAAGTCTAGTTATCAATTGCGAACCAACACTACAAGAACCAATGGTCCAGCTATAAATCAAGTGGTTGGAACTCAGACGATGTTTAATGGATATTTTAGAGAAGATTACGAATATGTTGCACATCCCGGAGATGCTACTTACTTGGACGCAAATAATGGTAGAATTTGTAATACTCCAGAATATCCAATTTCTTTATATCCTAACGGTATTTATTGTTATTTTGCAACAGTTGATGCCAATCACAATTCCGCTTATCCTTATGTTGTAGGTCCTAATTTTTATGGAAATGTTGTTACTACAACGGTTACCACTTTACCTGTGGGAACGACCACTTACTTGTCTAATGATAGTTTTAATTTTAATGATAATAATATTGTCATTGCACCAAATCCAGCTAAGGACTTCATTGCTATACAATTGCAAATGGCTGAAAATAATCTAAAAGTTGAATTGATTGATGAATTGGGAAAAGTGGTCAAAACAAGTGAAATTTTTCAAGGAAGTACGTTGAGCATAATTGAAACAGATACTGTATATAATGGACTGTATTTTTTGAGAATTTCAAATGATAAAGACTCCAAGACCTTTAAGGTTATCATTGATAAATAATAACAAGTAAATATTAATTTAAAAAAGCTCCAATTGGAGCTTTTTTGATTTTAGAATGCAACATTCCACCTTGGCAATTTGTTATTTTCTATTAAGAAATTTTGAAGTATTTGCCCTTCAATAAATGTTGGGATGATTTTGTTTTTATCATTAAAAGTATCGTACCAAAAAACTTCTAATTTATCTATGGATTCTTTTTTCATTTGTGCTGGCCAAGAATATTTTCTACCAGTTTTGGCAAATTGATGTCCGTTAACAATTTTGTCATACAAGCCACCATTTTTACTTTTTAATGTACCATCATTTTGCACGGTACCAGTTGAACCAACCATAATAAGTTCTTTTTCTTCATTTGAAATATCATAAACTAAGAAAATCCCACTAGCGGTATCTGGTGCATTACATACTTCTTCTAAACTATCATTTTGGTCAAAAACAAATTGATTTTTTGATTTAATACTCTTTAATTCTTTATACATATTTTATAATCATTTATTATAAAAAAATACCCCACGAAAAACCGTGAGGTATTTATATTAATTCTGTAATAGGTTAACCTAATACTTCTTTTACTTTTTTACCGATTTCAGCTGGAGAATCTACAACAAAAATTCCACATTCTCTCATGATTCTTTTTTTAGCTTCAGCCGTATCATCTGCGCCACCAACAATTGCACCTGCGTGACCCATTGTTCTTCCTTTTGGTGCAGTTTCACCAGCAATAAAACCTACAACAGGCTTACGGTTACCATCTGCTTTAATCCATTTAGCAGCATCCGCTTCTAATTGACCACCAATTTCACCAATCATAACAATACACTTGGTTTCAGGATCGTTCATTAGTAATTCAACTGCTTGTTTTGTAGTTGTTCCAATAATTGGATCGCCACCAATACCAATCGCAGTTGTGATTCCTAAACCTTGTTTAACCACTTGATCTGCTGCTTCATAAGTTAATGTACCTGATTTTGAAACAATTCCAACAGTTCCTTTTTTGAATACAAATCCTGGCATAATACCTACTTTTGCTTCTCCTGGAGTAATTACTCCGGGGCAGTTAGGTCCTATTAATCTACAGTCCTTACCTTTTATATATTGATTTGCTTTAATCATATCAGCAACTGGAATACCTTCTGTAATTGTAATAATTACCTTAATTCCAGCATCTGCAGCTTCCATAATTGCATCTGCAGCAAAAGCTGGCGGTACAAAAATAATGGTAGTATCAGCTCCAACTTGATCAACAGCGTCTTTAACAGTATTAAACACAGGACGATCTAAGTGAGAGGACCCTCCTTTTCCAGGGGTTACACCTCCAACTACATTAGTTCCATATTCAATCATTTGCGAAGCATGGAAAGTACCTTCACTACCTGTAAATCCTTGAACAATTATTTTAGAATCTTTATTTACTAAAACACTCATGATATTATTATTTTATTTTTATTTTTTAGAACGATGCAAAAGTAAGCTATTGACACTTTAAAGAAAAGTATTTACAACTAATTTTTAAATATTTTTAAACTACTTGACTGATTTGATAACCACGATATAATTTTTCGGCTTTCAATTCCCAAATTACCATAAAATTAGCTAACAAAATGTATTCTCGAGGGTTTTCAATTGTTTTTACTGAATGTGCATATCGAACTGAAACCAAATTTCCTTCTTTTATAATATGTGAAATTTCAACTTTAGAACGAATATATGACCTACTTAATTCGGCTGCTAATGATAATAAATCATCCCTATACATTTTTATAAACCCAGTGCTACTATTCCATTCTAAAATTATATCATCATGTAAATAATCAGCCAAGACAGTTGGATTTATTAATGCATCTGATTTGTAAAAATCAAGGATTATCTTTTTTAAATTCATAATTATTTTAATTTTTGAATTAAATCAGGAATTTTTTTAATATTGGCAAGTTGCTTTAATTTTTCTCGTGATTCTTCAACAGGAGTGCCAAAATAACTCTTTCCTCCTTCAATGGATTTGGTAACACCTGTTTGTCCTAAAACAACAGCTTTAGTTCCTATAGTAATGCCGCTTGTGGTTCCAACCTGTCCCCAAAGGGTTACTTCGTCTTCAATAATTACACAACCTGCAATACCAGTTTGTGAAGCAATTAAACATTTTTTTCCAATAATAGTATCGTGGCCAACATGCACTTGATTGTCTATTTTTGTTCCTTCACCAATTGTAGTATCACCTGTAACTCCTTTATCTATAGTACAAAGTGCTCCAATCCCTACATTATTTTCTATCACAACTCGTCCACCAGAAATCAACTGATCGAAACCTGTTTCTCTTTTTTTATAGTAAAAAGCATCTGCTCCTAATATAGTACCGGCATGAATAATAACATTATCTCCAATAACTGTATTATCATATATTGAAACATTGGAATGAATCAAACAATTTTTACCAATAATTACATTATTTCCAACAAACGTATTTGGCTGAATTACAGTACCCTCACCTATTTTAGCTGAAGTAGAAATTAAACTTTTTGAAGGTTTAAATGGTTTAAAATAAGTGGTTAATTTATTGAAATCTCTAAACGGATCGTCTGAAATTAATAACGCTTTTCCACTTGGACAATCAACATTTTTATTAATTAAAACAATCGTAGCCGCAGATTGTAATGCCTTATCGTAATATTTAGGATGATCTACAAAGACGATATCTCCCTTTTGTACAACATGTATTTCATTCATTCCTTGAACAGAAAAGTTGGGATCACCCACATATTGACATCCAATTATTGATGCGATTTCATGAAGTGGATACGTTTTTGGAAATTTCATTTAGCCGTTTTTCTAAAATTGAATATTTATTCTTTAACACGTTCCATATAGGAACCTGTAGCTGTATCAATTTTAATTTTGTCACCTTCATTAATAAATAATGGGACATTTACAGAAGCACCTGTTTCAACTTTTGCTGGTTTAGTTGCATTAGTAGCGGTGTTTCCTTTAATCCCTGGTTCTGCATAGGTAACTTCTAGAACTATTGACGATGGCATATCTACCGATAATGGCAAATCTGTTTCTGTATTGATTTGAACCATAACAATTGTTCCTTCTTTCAATAAATCTGGGGCATCAAGAGTTTTTTTATCCAATGTAATTTGCTCATAAGATTCAACATTCATAAAATGAAATTGATCCCCTTCAGCATATAAATATTGAAAAGAATGAGTTTCAACTCGAACTTCTTCAATTTTGTGACCTGCAGAAAAAGTATTATCAAGTACTTTACCGTTTGACAAGCTTCTTAATTTTGTTCTTACAAAAGCAGGACCCTTTCCTGGTTTAACATGTAAAAATTCAATGATTTTATATATATCATTATTGTATTTTATACACAATCCATTTTTAATATCTGATGTAGATGCCATTTCTATATTTATTTGTTGATTTGATTTTTTTGATTTAATTAAACGATTATTTAAATAACCGATTGAACTTTTATTATTTAGAAATTTCCAGAATATCCTTTCATAATTCCTCTAGATGAATTTCTGATAAAATCGATAATCTCATCTCTTTCTGGGGTTGCCTCCATTTCAGCTTCAATAATCCCTACTGCCTGAGTTGTATTATAATTTTTTTGATATAGTATTCTGTAAATTTCTTGAATTTCTCTAATTTTTTCAGTTGTAAAACCTCTTCTTCTTAGACCTACAGAATTAATTCCAACGTATGAAAGAGGCTCTTTAGCAGCCTTAGTATAAGGAGGAACATCTTTCCTAACTAATGAACCACCTGAAACCATA
>CALPNL020000098.1 GCA_943324925.2 Chitinophaga pinensis
CTGCTCTTGGGAACTTTTTTAATTTTGGCTATTTAGGTGCTCATTTTGAATATGGAACCTATTATAATAATGGGAATCTTGAAGAAAGTGCAGCAGTTATTAAAGCTATTTATTTTACCGATTTAGAGGAAATCGGAAGCTGGAAATTCCGACAATTTTTTAATCCCGAATTTGTCATTGGAATGAATAGGCCAAATGCGATTTCTGATAAAATTACTTTAAACGGGGATACTGGAATAAATGGGTTTAGCAGTCAGTTACTTTTTGGAACAAAGAAACTTTTAATCAATTTTCAAACGCAAGGGTATTCACCATGGAAAATTACTGGGTTTCGCTTAAACCCCTATTTTAGATACACTATGGGATTAATTGGCGATGATAACCAAGGACTATTTTCTAGTAAATTGTATTCTCAAATAGGAGTAGGTTTTATAATTAGTAATGATTATTTGGTTTTTAGATCTTTTCAATTTTCTTTTTCCTATTATCCTAATTTACCACTTGATGGCGGTACCTTATTTAAAACAAATGCCATTCGAACGAATGATTTTGGTCTAGAAAATTTTGGAATCGCAAAACCGGAATTGGTAAAATACCAATAATACTTCTGATCTAAATTTTATTTATTTATGTTTAACCTACTAAAATAGTAGATTAAACATTTTTTTTTATCGAATACTCAAAAAGTCATTTTTTAGCTGTTTGTTGTAAAATTATTGATAAAGAGTATACAAAAGTTAATTGACGATTTAACAACTGTTTAAATAAAAATATAATTTATTTTAGCCAAAATTAAATCGATTTTTAATAGAATGAGTAGTTTTTTAATACTCTGGTCTATTTGTAAATCAATATAATTGTAGAATGTAAAGTAATATTTATTGACATATAATTATCTAATTATTTTTATTTAAATAATAGGAATTCTTGTATTCTTTATCCATTATTTTATTATTATCCATTACTGTAAAGTTATACTACATAGCTTCAAAGGATTAGGCATATTAAATAAAAAAATGATAAATGATAGAATATAATGATTATATCGATAGTAAACTTTATTTTGTAATAATTGCGATAGTAATATTGCTATTTATTTTAATTGGTTATTATTTTTTAATCCGATTTAATTTTCAACTTAAGAAAGAAATTGAACAGTTAAACCAAATTAACTACTTCAATCAAGTTTCCATTACTACTAATGAAATTCAGTTAAAAGAAATTCATCATCGGATAAAAAATAATCTGCAATTAATTGTAAGCCTTCTCAATATTGAAGCTAGTAATAATAATTCAGTAGAGGATTTTTTATTTAAAGTACAAACCCGAATTCATTCTATTGCGTTAATTCATCAAAATCTATACGAAACAGAATTTACTAATTCAGTTGACCTTCAGTATTATGTAGAATCCATCGTTCAAAACTTGTCTCAAATTTATAAAAATGATGTAGTAATCGAAATAAATACTAATAATACGATTTTAGATGTTGAAACTGCAATTCCCATTGGACTCATTATTACCGAATTAGTTTGTAATTCATTTAAACATGCTTTTATTAAAAATAGTGCGGGCAAAATTAAGATTGATATAATAAATAAGAAATTAAAACAATATGAATTGACATTGCAAGATAATGGCATCGGATTTCCTGAAATACCTACTCAAAAAAAGGCTATAGGGTTGGATTTAGTTTCTATTATGGTACTACAAATTAATGGAGAAATCAATAGGAAAAATAATCAAGGCGCATTTTACAATATTAGTTTTTAACTTCATACCAATAATTTAGCATTCTCTAAAAAGAAATTAAATTAAAACCTTAGAATTCAAATCGTATAAGCCATAATTCGAATGCCTATGAATAATCATACAATAATAATCGTAGAAGATGAATTAATAATTGCTATGGATCTCAAGAGAATTCTATCGCAAGAAGGCTTCAATGTGATTATAAATTTTAAAAACTATAACTTCAAAGAAACTATTATAGATATTGAAAAATACAATCCAATTTTGGTTATTCTTGATATTAATTTAAAACAAAAAGAATTTGACGGAATTACTATCGCTCAACATCTTTTAGTTAGAGATTTGATGCCCTTTATTTTTATTACAGGTATTTCTGATAAAGAAATGGTGGAACGAATAAAAGCGACTCGTCCTCATGGGATAATAATAAAACCGTTTAAACCTATTGATGTAACTTGCACTGTAGCAGTGGTGCTTAATAATTTTAATTATAAAAATATTGATGTACTTCGTCAAGAAAAAAAAATAGTTAATGATGTCCCGTTTATTTTAAAACCAGTTATTAAATATATAGAAGAACATATTGATCATCGAATTGATATTCGAAACCTAGCAGAATTAACTAATTACAACTACATGCACTTTATTCGTATGTTTTCCCTTTACATGAATTTAACTCCCTATCAATATATTCTACAACAAAAAATTGAAAAGTCCAAATACCTTATAACTGAAACTGATCAGTTGTTAACCCATATCGCATTTGATTTGTCGTTTAGTAGTTATTCTAATTTTTGTACTGTGTTTAAAAGGATCACCGGTCAAACTCCAGATGCTTATAGGAAAATTAATTCTGCCAAAAATTATTTTAATAAAAAGTATTAATAATATCAATTTTTAAGCATAGCCATCTTTTTTTAATATCATCAAATTCATTGTTGACGGTAATTTTGTAAAAAATTGTTAAGTATTGATTTTTTGATATTAAAATTAATACACCTTGTTTTTGTATTTAATGCTACTTTCAATTTTTGAGGTTAAATCTAAAGATTCAATGCTTAAAAATCATTAAACATTAAAAATAAATTATTTTACTATTAAAATAAAAATTCCGCGATGAAAAAAATTCCTCTTCTCTTACTTGTTTTTGCTACTTGTAGTTATGCACAGATTAAAATTGAAAATGGTACACAACTTTCACTTTCTAATGGCGGTTTTTTATATGTTAATGAACCAATTGTTAACGAAGGAACATTAACGTTAAATTCCGGAAAACTGATTATAGCCAACAATTTTAATACTTCTTCGGGAACTTTAAGCGCGGCTAATGCCACCATTGAAGTTTCTGGCGGGGAAAATCAAATTTTTACTTTTGGAAGCAATGATGTACTTAAACGATTAGAGTTAAACAAATCAGGAAATACAGCTACAGTTGCTGCAGGTAAATTAACCATTACCGATGGATTTAAATCGACAGCTGGTAATCTAAATGCAGCTGAGAAAATCATATTAAAAAGCACCAACACAAAAACCGCTATAGTAGAGCAATCTACTACGGGAACTATTGATAATATTGTCGTAGAGCGTTACCTCCCAGCTAAGCGTGCCTTCCGATTATTAAGCTCACCAGTCACAACTACAACTTCAATAAAATACAATTGGCAAGAAAACCAAAATAATACAAGTCCCCTTTATGCTAATAATTCAAATGCAGTTTCTGGTTACGGTACCCACATTACAGGTTCTACTTCTGGAGCAAATGGTTTTGATGCTACGCAAACAGGGAGTCCATCTTTATTTATTTATAACAATACCACACAAGCATGGACCGCAATTAGCGATACTGATACTAACACACTAAATGCTGGTGCCGCTTATCGATTAATGGTTCGTGGTGATCGTTCAATTGACACCTACACTAACACGCCTACACCCACAGTAACAACTTTAAGAACAACAGGTACACTAAAAATTGGTGCACATACCGTTACGGGATTAAACACAACTGCAGGTGCATTCAATTTTATTGGAAATCCATATCAAAGTCCTATAAACATCCAAGCCGTATTATTGGCAAGTACCAATATAAATAGTAACTACTATTACGTTTGGGATCCAAAAGTAGGTGGGACCAACGGAAGAGGTGCATTTGTAACTTATTCTTTTTTAACTAATAGCAATAATTTTTCTGGTTCAGCGGTGAATCAATACTTACAACCTATGCAAGCTTGTTTTGTTGACACTTTTGCTAATGGTGCGGCTAGTGTAGTGTTTGCTGAAAGCAACAAATTTACCACCACTAATGAAAATGTATACAGAAACGCTTCAAGTGCAATACCAACTTTAAGATTGAATGTATTTGATGCAACCTCTTTTCAACAAGGAGGTACTGCCCTAGATGGTGTACTTTGTTTCTTTGGGGATGAGTATTCCAACGGATTAGATAGCTATGATGCTGGAAAACTTTCCAATTTAGATGAGAATTTATCAATAAAGGTGGAGAATAGTAATCATAGTATTGTGACTTTCAATTACCCCATTTCAACAAGTGAATATGCTATTAGTCTTAGTGATTACAAACATCAGAACTACTTTTTTAAAGCACAGTTAGAAAATTATAACGGACTAACGCCCTATTTGTTGGATCAATTAACAACTACCTATTTTGAAATTCAAAATAACAGTAGCTACAATTTTATTATAGATCCAAATAATCCATTATCAAGTGCAAGTGATCGTTTTAAAATAGTATTTCAAACCGCTGTCTTATCTACAAATGATTTTGGTAGAAACATTATATTATATCCAAATCCAGCCAATGCAGGAGATAGTTTTTTTATTGAAAGTAGTCTAGAAAACGCAAAAGTTACCCTGCATAATATCCTTGGACAAAGCATACCGGTGACCATTATAAATCAAGGAAATTTAATTCAAGTGACTCCAAAAGACATCGTTAGTCAAGGCATTTATCTCGTTACAATTTCTAACGAAAATCAAATAAATACAGTAAAATGGGTTATAAAATAATCAATAACAGCAATATTAAACAATCTACAAATATAAAATTGGTTGTAGTCCTTACTATTGCACAATTTCAAACCCTAATTGCACAAACTTTTGACGATAATGTTCAAGATGCGTCTCTATCTACTAAAGATCAATGGTGGATTTCATTAATAGTTGTTGCCGCTTTTGTTTACATAATAAACAAAACCAAAGCACAGATTAAGGGAAACAAGTAAATCTTAATTTGAGTTACATATTTAATTATAAATATAAAAAATAATGAAAAAAAAAATTGCAACTTTATTATTAACGCTGTTTTTCAGTGCTTTTTTGAATGCGCAATATATAACTGGAAATTTAAATCAGTTAAGCAATGTGCCCATCAAACTAGAAGGCTTCGATGGATTTAAAACCTACCCAATTTCTTCGTCAACAATTGACGAAAAAGGAAATTTTAAGTTGACCTATTCTAAAGTAGACTACGGTGTGGGATATCTCATTTCAAGTGAAAATAAACCTTTGATTGTAATTCTAAGTGATGAAAATATTGAATTAGTTGGGGAATCTTTGAGCTTTATCGAAACTATCAAATTTGAAAAAAGCCAAGAAAATAAATGGTTTGAGCAGTTTGCAAATGAGCATTCCAAAAGAGAGCAAGCCTTGAGCGCTTGGAATTATTTAGAGAAAATTTATACCCAAGAGCCAATTTTTTCATTGCAAAACCAAATAAGTACAAGCATAATTAATGAAAGATTACGCATCAAATCAGAGGATACTACTTTTTTAAATGACTTACCAAAAAACAGCTATGGGAGTTGGTTTTTACCTATCCGAAAATTAATAAGCTCTGTGTCAAACGTTGCACAAAACCAAACGGAAGAAATTCCAGCTACCCTTACGGAGTTTAGAGCATTAGACTATGCCGATCAACGTTTGTATAAAAGTGGCTTGTTAAAAGAGGCGCTTGAAAATCACTATTGGTTAATAGAAAACTGTGGTAAACCTTTAGACTCTGTATTTATTGAAATGCAAAAATCCATTGATGCCATGATGGTCAATTTGATAAAAGACAATAAAAAATTTAATGAAGTTACTAATTATTTATTTCTATTGTTAGAGCGACACAGTTTGTTTCCGGCTTCTGAGTATCTAGCTTTGAAAGTTTTGAATCAAAGTAACTGCACCTTAGATAGTAATTTAGCCAAACAATTTGAAAGTTACCGCACGATGAAAAAAGGGAATATTGCCCCTGATATGGACTTTGATCCTTCACTTTTTGCTAATAATACCACCATCATAAACAAATTATCAGATAGTAAATCCAAGTTTACCCTGGTTGTATTTGGAGCAAGTTGGTGTCCTAAATGTATTGAGGAACTTCCAGAGATTGCCAGTCTTTATAATAAATGGAAATCTAAAGAGGTTGAAGTGCTATTTATAGCACTAGAAAATGACAGGAACACTTTTACAGATTTTGCCAAAACTTTTCCTTTTCCAACTTATTCAGATCCACAAAAATGGGAATCTAAAATGGTGAAGGATTATTTTGTTTTTGCAACACCAACACTTTTTTTATTGGACAACAATAGAAAAATAATATTGAGACCCAACTCTGTAAAACAAATGGATGCTTGGGTGGATATAAACTAAAATTTATCAATAATAATTCTATTAAATATAATTATAATATGAAAAAAAAATTTACATTATTAGTTATTTTATTGAGTAATTATTCCTTTGCTCAAGTGGGAATTGGAACGACATCACCTAATGCTTCTGCTATTATTGATGTAACAAGCTCGTCGCAAGGGTTTTTACCTCCCCGTATGACCACTGTACAGCGAAACAACATTACGAGTCCAGCTCAAGGATTAACCATTTATAATACCGATTTGAAATATTTGGAAGTCTTTAATGGGGTGCGTTGGTTAAATTCCGCCTCTCTCTCTTCAACAGACGTATACAGTCCTACTACTGGCCAAATTTGGATGGATCGCAATTTAGGTGCCACCCGGGTAGCCACAAGCATGAATGATTTTAATGCCTACGGTTCCTTATTCCAATGGGGACGAAGAGCAGATGGACATGAATTGATTAACTGGACATCCGCTACTGCTGGTACTGCGGTTAATAGTGGGGTTAACACAACTAGAAATGATTCGCCTGGAAATACATTTATCAGAACATCAGTAGAACCATTTGACTGGCGAGTTAATTCAAACAGTAATTTATGGCAAGGCGCAAGCGGTACCAACAACCCTTGCCCAGTAGGATATCGGATCCCTACAGTAGCAGAATGGAGTGATGAAAGCGCTAGTTGGACAAGTCAAAACGCTGAAGGCGGTTTTGCTTCACTTCTTAAATTATGCGTGACGGGAATACGCAATTCATCAACGGGTTCAATTACTACTGATGGAACCAATAGTTTTTATTGGACCAGTGTGGCGTTGCCGAATCAACAAAGTAAAGCTTATAAACTTAGTTCTGTTGGTATTGCAAATGAAACTGTAAATCGATCAATGGGTTATGCTGTACGTTGTATTAAGAATTAATTAAGGAGGAATTTGAAATATTGTTTGACACAAATGCTCCGTTTAAAAGTATTGGGATCTATTTATTAAAGAACGACTGTAAACAGTCATAAAAAAAGAACTGATTTAGTCAATACAAAGACTTCGTTTCTAAGGATAATTAAACTTTAAAGAC
>CALPNL020000099.1 GCA_943324925.2 Chitinophaga pinensis
AGATTTTTTGAAAAATTAGCTACCCCTGATGTTACAGTGGCGGATTTGATAGGTGATGTAGATCCAATAAAAGCTGCAAACTTAAAATTGTCCTATGCTGATGACCGGGTAATTCACTTTGGAATGATACCAAGGGCCAATCGGTGCATATTTGTAATCAATGAATTGCCAGATTTACAAGCTCGTATTCAAGTAGCATTGTTCAATATTTTGCAAGAAGGTGACATTCAAATTCGAGGATTTAAATTGAGAATGCCTTTGGATATGCAATTTGTTTTTACAGCAAATCCTGAAGATTATACCAATCGAGGAAGTATTGTTACTCCATTAAAAGATAGAATTGGTTCACAAATTTTAACGCACTATCCAGAAACAATTGAAATTGCAAGAACGATTACCCAACAAGAAGCCAAATTGGATCAGATTCAAAGTGATGCGGTTTATGTTCCTTCCTTAGCCAAAGATTTATTAGAGCAAATTGTATTTGAAGCGCGTGAAAGTGAATATATTGATAATAAAAGCGGAGTAAGTGCAAGATTGAGTATTACGGCTTATGAAAATTTATTGAGTTCTGCTGAACGCCGTACTTTAAAATCTGGAATGGATTCAACTTCGGTAAGACTGTCAGATTTTATGGGAATTATTCCTGCTATTACTGGAAAAGTTGAATTAGTTTATGAAGGCGAACAGGAAGGTGCTGAGGTTGTTGCTCAACATTTAATTGGTGATGCTATTCATACCTTTTTTCCTGCCTATTTTCCAAAGATTGAAAAGATTGAAAAGCAAGAGGAAAAAACAGCCTATTCAGATTTAATAGAATGGTTTTTCGCAGAAAGCGGATTTGAATTATTAGATGATGCCACAGATGAAGAATACAAATCAATATTGGATTCGATAACACCTCTTTCAGTTTTGATAAAAAAATACCAACCGCAAATTGCAAATGAAGATGTTTATTTTATGAAAGAATTTGTATTATGGGCTTTGGTAGAATATGACAAATTAAGTAAAGACAGAATTTCTCAGGGCTATCAATTCAGTGATATTTATAGAAATTACATCAATAAATTGTAATAAAAAAGGGGTTTAAACTAATGCTTAAACCCCTTTTTTTATTTAATTTAAATTAATCTTGGTTAATCGTTTTTCTCCAAGTAAAAGCATTTAAAATGTGCCTCTTTGCGAATCTGCCAGGAGAATCAGCATTTACCATTTTTACATACGTCGCTTTAGGAACACTGATATATTCATAAACGCTACCATTTGAAAAATTAATAATTAATCGACCATCAACAAATTTATAATCTGTAATTGTAGATGTACTTATAGTTTCGGTGTATTCAGGTAAGTTTTGTTTGATAGTTTCAGGATTGATACTAACCAAAAAGTGGTAAGCTTCAATAATTTTTTTACTATTTTCTTCTGCCGCTTTCAAACCTTCATCATCACCTTGAAATTTATCTGGATGTGCATCTTTCATCGCATTGCGATAGATCGTTTTCAAATCCTTTAAATCTACAGTTTTATCAACGTTTAGTAATTTTCTGTATTCAACTATTTTTTTCATAAACTTATTAAATAAGCGTCTTTCAAATGAAGTAATTTATTTTACATCCATTAAAAATGACAAATTTTTTGCAAAGGTACATTTAAATAAAACAATTCCAATTATTTTAAATTAAAAAGCCATTTTTGGTGTATTGATAACTATAATTAATTTGTATATTGTAAATTCTAATTTAATCTAATTTTGATATTTTCAAAGTCAATTTCAACCAACATGAAGAATTTAGTACTTATTAGACACGCAAAATCCAGTTGGGAGGAACCGGTTAGAGATGTAGATCGAGGATTAACCATAAGAGGTAAAAAAGACGCAACATTAGTAGCGTTAGCAAGTGATAGTTTATTCAATCCTAAATTTAAGTTATTAACTAGCAATGCTAGAAGAACATTTGATACGGCTACTATTTTTGCTACCAATTATTCAATTCCCTGGAGTGAAATTATTGTCAAAGAAGATTTATATACATTTGATGAAAATCAGTTAGAGAAAGTGATTAAATCATTAAACAATGATTTAGAAAATGTTATTCTTTTTGCACATAATGCGGCTATAACAAATTTTGTTAATAAATTTGGCGATATATTTATTGAAAATATTCCTACTTCAGGTTTAGTTTGGATTAAATTTGATTGTGAAGAATGGAAATTATTGAAAAAAGGGAAAACACAAAAAGTAATATTCCCTAGAGATTTAAAATATGAATAAAAATTTGGACTACAAATATATAGATAGAGAAAAAAGCTGGCTTGCATTTAATGCTCGTGTTCTTCAAGAAGCTTCTGATGAAAACGTTCCTTTATTAGACCGTTTGCGTTTTTTAGGAATATTTTCAAATAACTTAGATGAATTTTTCAGGGTTCGATTTGCTGCTATCCGAAGATTGAGTTTGTCAGGAATTTCAGGTGAGAAAGTACTCATGGGAATTAGTGCCAATCAATTGGTTAAGGATATTACTGAAATTGTTATTGAACAGCAAACAGAAAGTCTAAGGATTTTGAAAATTATTGAAGATAAATTACAAGCTCAAAATATCTTCATTATTGATGAAAGTCAAATTACAAGTGAACAAGAAAATTTTATTAAAGATTTTTTTATTCAAAAGGTAAGCCCTGCATTAGTCACTATTATCTTAAATGATTTAGCTGAATTTCCAGTATTGAAAGATACCCTGGGATATTTGGCAGTTAAATTAGTGATGAAGGCGGAGTCAGAACCTAAAATTTTAGGATTGGTAAAACCTAAAAAAGAAATTCGTTATGCAGTAATTGAAATTCCAAAATCTATTAACCGTTTTGTGGTTTTACCTTCTGTTGATGATAAGCAATATGTAATATTATTAGACGATGTTATTCGTCACAATTTATCAAGTTTATTTAATATTTTCGATTACGAAAGCATCTCGGCACACATGATAAAAATTACTCGTGACGCACAATTAGATATTGATAGTGACATGAGTAAAAGTATGCTTGAAAAAATTGCTACAAGTGTTAAAGATAGAAGAATAGGGGAGCCAGTGCGATTTGTTTACGATCAATCAATTGGGAAAGATACTTTAAAATTCTTCCTGACCAATATGGGAATAGATGCTTCAGATAGTATTATTCCAGGTGGAAGATACCACAATCGTCGTGATTTTATGGATTTTCCAAACCTTGGCCGATTTGATTTATTATACGAACCAAAAGTTCCACTACCTGTGGAGGGCTTGAGTCTTGATGGAAGTATTTTGAATAAAATTGCAAAGAAAGATTATCTTGTAAACGCGCCGTACCAGTCGTTTTCTTACATCATTAAATTCTTAAGAGAAGCCGCTTTAGATCCTCATGTTACTGCAATTAAAATTACTTTATACCGATTAGCGAAAAACTCTCAAGTAATTAGCTCGCTAATTAATGCCGCTAAAAACGGAAAGAAAGTAACCGTTCAAATTGAATTACAAGCCCGTTTTGATGAGGCTAGTAATATTTCTTATGCCGAACAAATGCAAACGGAAGGGATAGAATTAATTTTCGGAATTAAAGGTTTGAAAGTTCATAGTAAAATTTGTCTTGTGGAGCGAATTCAGAATGGAAAATTAGTTCGTTATGGCTTTATTTCGACAGGTAATTTTAATGAAGCTACTGCTAGAGTGTATACTGATGTAACTTTATTTACCAGTCACCAGCAAATTTTAAAAGACGTATCTAAAATATTTGAATTCTTTAATGTGAATTATCGAGTTCATCGATACAAGCACTTAATTGTTTCCCCTCATTATACGCGTTCTAAAATTAACAAGTTAATTGAAAGAGAAATTCATAACGCTGAAAATGGTAAAACTGCATTTATCAAACTAAAATTAAATAGCTTAACAGACGTTCAATTAATTGATAAATTGTATGATGCTAGTAATGCAGGCGTGTCCATTCAACTTCAAATTAGAGGAATTTGTTCTTTAATTCCAGGTGTTAAAGGAATGAGTTCAAATATTGAAGCTATTAGTATAGTTGACAACTATTTAGAGCACGCAAGAATTTATATTTTTGGCAACGATAATGATCCAGAAGTTTTTATCTCTTCCGCTGATTTTATGACTAGAAATGTAGATGGAAGAGTTGAGGTTACTTGCCCAATTTACGACGAAAGAATAAAAAATGAACTTATCGATATTTTCAATATTGGTTGGAAAGGAAATGTAAAATCGCGATTGCATTCTGATAAGTTGGATAACAAATACCGATTAAGAGGTAAAAATCAAGTTTTTAGAGCACAACAAGAGATGTACAATTACTATTTAAATCGACTTGACGTAGTTACCGAAAAATTATAATTCAAAAATTAATTTATCCCCAAATAGAATTTAATGATTACAATAAAAAAATATGCAGCAATAGACGTCGGGTCAAATGCAATGCGACTTTTGGTAGCTAATATTATTGAAGAGGATGGAAAGGAAACCCAATTTAGTAAAAGTGCTCTTGTTCGTGTGCCCATTCGTTTAGGTCAAGATGCTTTTACTGTTGGTGAAATTTCGGAAGAAAATATAGATAGAATGGTTGATGCTATGAAAGCATTTAAACTATTAATGAAAGTTCATAAAGTTGAAAAATACATGGCCTGTGCTACTTCAGCAATGCGTGAAGCATATAATGGCATTGAAGTAATTGATATTATTAAGAAAAAAGCGGATATAGATATTAAAATAATTGATGGCAAAACAGAAGCGGCAATAATTGCTTCAACTGATTTACATTATTTATTAAAAACAGAAAAAACTTATTTGTACGTTGATGTTGGTGGTGGAAGTACCGAATTTTCTTTGTTTTCCAATGGTAAAATGATTGCTTCGAAATCATTTAAAGCAGGAACAGTACGTCTTTTAAATGAAGTCGTTTCTGATATTGTTTGGCATGAAATTGAGAAATGGATCAAAACCAATACAGAAGTCTATGATGAGGTAACTCTAATAGGTTCGGGAGGAAACATTAATAAATTGTTTAAAATGTCTGGAAAAATGCAAGATAAACCATTGTCATACATGTACGTCAATTCGCAATTCGCTTTTCTAAATTCACTAACCTACGAACAAAGAATTACAGAATTAGGTTTAAACGCAGATAGAGCAGACGTAATCGTTTTAGCGACAAAAATATATTTAAATGCAATGAAATGGAGTGGGGCAAGAAGTATTTATGTTCCAAAAATTGGGCTTTCAGATGGAATTGTAAAAGCACTTTACTATGGAAAAATTTAAATATCCAGTTCGAAAGTTTTTCTAAGTATATCTAAATTAGAATTGATTTCGGTTAATCGATTGTATTTTTCTTGGGGTGTAAATGCTTTTTTGGTTGTAACGCTTTCATTTACAATTACTTCAATTGTAATGTTGTGATTGTGCAAATGTCCTTTTAAATAGCCTAACAAACCATTTTTTTCCGATTCAAAATCGATTTTCGAACCTTGGTTAGGCAATTCTAAAGTAATTGTAGTTCCATTTAATTTTGGATCGTTTATTAGTAATAAAGATTCCATTATTTTATAACCTTTATCTCCTAATCGTTGCGCATATTTGTTCCAATACAATAACATATCGGTTTCATTAAAGTCTTCGGTTGGTAAATGAGTTTCCTCTTTTATTATCGATTTTCCTGCTTCTAGAAGTTCCTTTTTTGCTTTTATACTCGCCAATGAAAAGGCGGAAACTTTAGGTTCTGATTCAATATCTATTGTTGTTGTTTGTGTTTTTTCAATTGGTTCTTCATCAACATTATTTTCAATAGAAGTCTTTTCAGATTCATAAGTTCCTATGGTTAATTGATCTAATCCTTCATCTCCATCAACAATTTCAACTGATTCCCCTTCAACTTCAATAGATTCCCCTGGGTTTATTTCGGGTTGTACTTCAACTTCAATAGTTGGTTTCTCAACAACAGTTTTATCAGTTATTGAATAATTCGCAATTTTAAAATGTGTGGGTGGAATTATATAAGATTCAGCCTTTTTTTTTTCTCCATCAAAAGTGATAGAGGCCAATTGCATTAAGCAAAGCTCAACTAGTAATCGTTGATTTTGACTGATTTTGTATTTCAAGTCGCACTCATTAGCAATTTGAATTCCTTCTAATAAAAAGTCTTGAGTTGTTTTTTGAGATTGAATTCCATACAATTTTTGAGCTTGTTCGCCCACTTCCAACAGGGTAATGGTGGATGGTGTTTTGCTGACTAATAAATCTCTAAAATGAGAAGCCAATCCAGCAATAAAATGATGCCCGTCAAATCCTTTTGACAAGATTTCATTGTAAGCCATCAATAATTCTGGAATTTTATTTTCAATAATTAAATCGGTAATATTGATGTAAGTTTCATAATCAAGTACATTCAGATTTTCTGTAACTGCTTGACGTGTAAGGTTATTTCCGCAGAATGATACGACTCTATCAAATATAGATAAGGCATCACGCATGGCGCCATCAGCTTTTTGGGCAATAATGTGTAATGCATCATCCTCAAATTTTACCCCTTGACTTTCTGCAACTTCAGCTAAATGTTCTTTAGCGTCTTTTACTGTAATTCTTTTGAAATCAAATATCTGACAACGAGATAAAATTGTAGGGATAATTTTGTGTTTTTCTGTAGTTGCCAATATAAAAATGGCATGTTTTGGTGGCTCTTCTAATGTTTTCAAAAACGCATTAAAAGCGGCTGCTGACAACATGTGAACCTCGTCAATAATATAAACCTTATATTTTCCAGTTTGAGGCGGGATTCTAACTTGGTCAATCAAATTACGAATATCATCGACTGAGTTGTTTGAAGCTGCATCTAATTCAAATACATTAAAAGCAAAATCTTCTAGCGGATCGTCATAACCGGGTTGGTTGATTTTTCTTGCTAATATTCGGGCACAAGTCGTTTTTCCAACTCCTCTAGGTCCAGTAAATAATAGTGCTGACGCCAAATGATTGGATTCTATGGCATTTAATAAAGTATTAGTAATGGCTTTTTGGCCTACAACATCTTTAAATGTTTGAGGGCGATATTTACGTGCCGATACTACAAATTCTTCCATAGAAAATTATTGGTTTACAAATATAGATTTATTATTTCAATTTTGAAATTCTAATTTTCAAATTTATTCTATATTTTATTTATAAAATTAAAGCTATTATCTTTCAAATATTTATTCAATTATTATCGTAGATTTGCATCGCAGACCGCCTTATCGCCACGCTTAAGTGTGGAGGAAAGTCCGGACACCACAGAGAAGCATAGCGGGTAACGCCCGTCATTTTGAGCAATCAAAAGAGGACAAGTGCAACAGAAAGCAGGTACAGGTAATGCTGTAGTGAAACCAGGTAAACTCTATGCGGTGAA
>CALPNL020000100.1 GCA_943324925.2 Chitinophaga pinensis
ATCCAAATGCAACTTCTTCAAGATCTTTTAAACGTTGAATGTAAGAATCTAAAACTTGTCTTCTAGCTCCAGGACGTGCTCCAGAAATAGCATCACAAACTTGGATAATTGGAGAAAGTAAAGATTTCATTTCAATTTCATCGTGGTGTGCTCCAATTGCGTTACAAACTTCTTCTTTCTCACCATATTTCTCTGCCCATTGCATTCCTAATAATGCGTGTGGTAAATCACTTTCAGCATCTGGCACTTTTCCAATATCGTGTAATAACCCGGCTCTTTTTGCTAGTTTTACATTCAAACCTAATTCTGCAGCCATTATTCCGCATAGCTTAGAAACTTCTCTGGAGTGTTGTAATAAGTTTTGACCATAAGAAGAACGGTATTTCATTCTACCAACTACTTTAATCAATTCTGGGTGCAATCCGTGAATTCCTAAATCGATTACGGTTCTTTTACCCACTTCAATAATCTCATCGTCAATTTGTTTAGCCGTTTTGGCTACAACTTCTTCAATTCTTGCAGGGTGAATTCTACCGTCGGTAACTAATTTGTGAAGTGCTAAACGAGCAATTTCTCTTCTCACTGGATCGAAACAAGATAGTATAATTGCTTCAGGAGTATCATCAACAATAATCTCAACACCTGTAGCGGCTTCTAAAGCTCTAATATTTCGACCTTCACGACCTATGATTCTTCCTTTTACATCGTCAGATTCTATATTGAAAACAGAAACGCAATTTTCAACTGCTTCTTCAGTACCCACTCTTTGGATGGTGTTGATGATGATTTTTTTAGCTTCTTGTTGCGCAGTTAGCTTAGCTTCTTCAATCGTGTCTTGAATTTGAGCCATCGCTTTGGTTTTAGCCTCTGCTTTTAAGCCTTCAATCAACTGATTACTCGCTTCTTCAGCTGATAAACCGGATATTACTTCCAATTGATTTAACTGGCTTTTATGCATTTTTTCGACTTCAACTTGCTTCTTGTCTAGAATTTCAATTTTTGAAGTGTATTCTGCAGTTTTTGCTTCAAAATCGTCATTGATTTTCTTAGCTTTAGCCAATTCATTTGAAATTTGAGATTCTTTATATCGAACTCTTTTTTCAACTTCGGCAACTTTTCTTTCTCTTCCTAGAATTACTTCTTCGTGTTCCGATTTTAATTCGATAAATCGCTCTTTTGCTTGAAGAATTTTATCTTTTTTGACGTTTTCTCCTTCTAAATTTGCGTCTTTTAAAATTGAAGCGGCTTCCTTTTTAGCATTTTGAACTAAGCTAGAAACATTGCTTTTCTCCATTACTTTTGCAAGGATAAAACCTCCTGCAACGCCCACTATTCCCGAAATAATTATGATTAATGTACTGTCCATGTTTGTGTAAAATTTATATATAAAAAAAGCCTACATTAGATATCTTGAATAAACTCGGAAATACAAGTTTTGAGCTAACTCATTGTTCAAGCTTTCACGCAGAGGTGACATGCTATAGTAATGAAGATTCGCTCATTCTAAATTGTTAGTGTTGAGTTTACCAAATAGGAACTAATGTAGGCAGTATCTTAGTTATTGTTAAGAACGTATTTATTTGTCGAGATAATTCGCTAATAATTCATTAATTTTCTTAAGTCTATCGTTAGTTTCTACATTATCGACTGACTTATCAATTTGCTTTTGTTCTAATTGAGAGGCAAATTGTAAGGCACACATTGCCAGTACATCTTGTTTATCTCGAACCGCATAATTTTCTTCAAATTGCTTAATCATAATATCAATTTTCTTAGAAGCACTTCTAAGTCCTTCTTCTTGAGACATATCTACCGTTAACGGATAAACTCTGTCTGCAATTGATAATTTAATTTTAAGCTTCTCATCCATAGTTTTCTAATCGGATAACTGTGCTATACAGTAATCAATTTCACGGATTAATGAATTTATTTTTAGCTTCGTTTCTCTTTTGTTTTCTTCACTGCCAAGTAACGAATTAGCCATTTTGATTGAATTGTACTGCGATTTTAAAAGTTCAATCTCTGAAGATTGATTTTTAATTGTCTGTGCAGAATCGTTTATTTCTCTATTTAAAATAGTATTATTTTTCTCTAAAGTAGCTATTTTACTAAAGAGTTTTTCAATATTACTTTCTAGAGTTTTAATTATTTCTGCAAATTCACTCATTTTGAAACTAAATCATTACTTAATCTACAAAGTTAATATTCCTATTTAATTAATCGGCTATTTTTGCCAATTTTTTTTGCCAATAGCAGTATTATTTTTTAATAATTTGAAATTAAGTAGTTTAAAGTTCTTTTTCTTTTTTTGATGCAAAATTTTTTTTTAATTTAGCAAAAACCTTTACCATGAAATATATCCACTTATTTTTGCTTTTATCCGCCTCCGTTTTTTCACAAAATGATTACCCAAAAAATTATTTTTCATGTCCACTAGAAATTCCAACTCAATTATCAGGAAATTTCGGTGAATTAAGGCCCAATCATTTCCATGCAGGATTTGATTATAAAACTCAAAAGAAAGAAGGATTAAATGTTCGTGCAGCAGCCGAAGGTTATGTTTCTAGAATAAAAATTTCCACTTTTGGTTACGGAAAAGCAATTTACATTACTCATCCCAATGGTTTTACTACAGTTTATGGGCATTTAAGTTCTTTAAGTCAAAAAATTGAAACTTATTTAAAAGCAGAACACTATAAATTGAAATCGTATGAAGTTGATTTGTATTTAAAACCAACAGATATTCTGATTTCTAAAAATGAAATCGTTGCATTATCAGGAAATACTGGTGGTTCAGATGGCCCCCATTTGCATTTTGAAATTCGTGATTCTCAAACTGAAAAAATTATCAACCCGATTTTTTTTGGACTTGACTCCGAAATTAAAGACACCCAGAAACCTGCTATTACGAATTTGTTTGTTTACCCCTTAGATGAAAATTCAATTATAAATAAATCAAAAAATCCATTTATGATTAATTTGTCTTTACAAAAAGATGGAAATTATAATTGCGATAAAATTCTTGCAAAAGGACCAATAGGCTTTGGTATCAACACCTATGATTTGTCGGATTTATCTTGGGATAGAAATGGCGTTTATAAAGTAGAAACATTCTTAAATGGTAAAACAATTTATGGATACCAATTTGACACTTATGCCTTTGATCAAATGCGATATATAAATGCTTTAATCGATTATGAAAGGTACAAGAAAACTGGTCAAAGGGTTCAAAAATTATTTATGAAAACTCCATTTCCTCTAAGTATTATAAATCAATACGAAGAAAACGGAATATTGAATGTGTCACAAAACACTAATCTAAATTATAGAATTGAAGTATCTGATTTTAATTCGAATAAAACGACCATTACGATTCCAATTGAATTTTCAAATGAGGAGGCTACAGATACTCTAAAAGTTAAAAAAACCAAATTTTTTATAAAATCAGATAAAGAATACAATTTTGAAAAAGGCAATTGGTCATTGTATGTTCCAAAAGGTACTTTCTACGATGATTTTTATTTAAACTTTGAACAAAATGATAATTCACTGCTATTAGAAAATGAGAATATTCCCGTTCATACTAATTTTTTAATTTCTGTTATTGACACTATTTCTTCTAAAGAAGACAAAGAAAAAATGTTTATTGGATCTATTGAAGACAAAAAAATTAATTTCAATTATACCAAATTAAAAGACAATACGTTTTCTACCTATACAAAAAATTGGGGAAAATTTTCCTTAATAAAAGACACGGTACCGCCAACAATTAAAATAGCAAAAAGCATTGAAGGTAAATGGATTAGCGAAAAAAAGTCAATTGAATTTATTATAGCCGATACCTTATCTGGAATAAAAACATACGATGGATATTTAAATGGGAATTGGATTTTATTCGAATATGATTATAAAACAAAAAAAATAGTACACTATTTTGATGATGGAATTGTTACAGAAGGAACAAATAATTTAAAAGTTGTTGTTACCGATAATGTAGGAAATTCTGCTATCTTTGAAACACAATTTTTCAGAAGTCAAATAAAAAAATAAATTTTCTTGAAATTCAAAAACCTTCTTTTTTCACTCGTTTTATTCTTCATAGGAAATTTTGTTTTTGCTCAATTTGCTCGGGTAAAAGGAATTATTTTAGATGAAAATAATAATCCTGTTGAAAATGTTAATATTTCCTATCAAACGAAATCAACAATTACCAACGCCAATGGGTTTTATTCTTTGACAGTTCCAGCCAATAAAAGAATCACCCTGTTATTTACTCATATTTCTCTTAAAAAATCGAGCGCAACATTAGAATTAAAAACTAACGAAGATTTTGAATTTAATGTTACTTTGAATAATAATGCGGAGCAAATGGGTGAAGTGATTGTTACTGCAAAAAACAGAAAAAGAATACAAGGAATCACCACTATTGAACCCGAAATGATAAGAAAAATTCCGGGTGCCAACGCTGGAGTAGAAAATATTTTGAAAACATTACCGGGCGTAAATTCTAATAACGAATTGAGTACTCAATATGCTGTTCGTGGCGGAAATTATGATGAAAACTTAGTTTACGTTAATGAAGTGGAAGTTTATCGCCCGTTTCTAGTTCGTTCTGGTCAACAGGAAGGATTGAGTTTTACCAACACCGATTTAGTTCAAAATGTTGATTTTTCTGCCGGTGGTTTCCAGTCAAAATATGGTGATAAATTATCGTCTGTTCTAGACATTACCTATCGCCGACCTACAAAATTTGGTGTTGCTGCAGAAGCGAGCCTTTTAGGAGGTAGTTTTGCAATTGATGCCGTTTCGAAAAATCAAAAATGGTCTGCTATTACAGGAATTCGCTATCGAGATAATAGTTTATTGGTGAACAGCCAACAAACAGAAACGAATTTCAGACCTACCTTTGCTGATTTGCAAACCAATTTCATTTATAATGCTTCTACAAAATGGCAATGGAGTTTTTTAGGGAACATTTCTCAAAACAAATACAATTATCAGCCTATTTCTAGACAAACTAATTTTGGAACAATTAATGAACCAATTGCGTTGCAAGTTTATTATGAAGGGCAAGAAAAAGACAAATACGACACCTTTTTTGGAGCTTTTAAATCAACTTATAAACCGTCAGATAACTTCACTCTTAAATTCATTACCTCTGCTTATCATACCTTAGAACAAGAATATTTTGACATTTTTGCTGGGTATTATTTAGGTGAAGTGGATACCAACATTGGTTCTGAAACTTTTGGTGGTGTTACATTTAGTCGTGCCATTGGTACGCAATTAAATCACGCTCGAAACGATTTAGATGTCTTAATTGTAAACGCTGAGGTTAAGGGTTTTCACGATATTAAAAAAAATCAAGTGGAATGGGGTTTTAAATATACTCGAGAAGACATTCGAGATCGAGTAGTGGAGTGGGAGGTGATTGATTCTGCAGGGTTTTCAATTAATCCGCCGCATTTGAATTTACCCATTAACGATCAACCTTATCATCCATATATTGGTCCGCTAGTGCCTTTCCAAAATGTAAGGGCTTTGAATTTTGCCACAGTTGACAGGCTTTCCGGATATGCACAATTAAACAGAAAAACAAAGATAGGCAACCATGATTTTTGGTTTAACGTTGGAGCTAGAATGCACCACTGGAAAGTAAATAGTGCCAGTCAAGTTGGAAAAAACCAAATGGAATTCAGTCCCAGAGCCCAATTTGCAATAAAACCCGATTGGGAAAAAGATATCGTTTTTAGATTTTCAACCGGTTTATACGTTCAACCTCCATCGTATAGAGAACTTAGAGACTCTTCGGGGACGGTGCTTCCCAACGTAAAAGCGCAAAAATCGATACATTTTGTGTTGAGTAGTGATTACAGTTTTAAAATATGGAACCGTCCTTTTAAATTAGTTTCTGAGGCTTACTATAAAATTTTAAATGATGTAAATCCTTATACTTTGGATAATGTACGAATTCGATATGCTGCTGATAATAATGCAGTGGCTTACGCCCAAGGTTTGGACCTTAGATTGAATGGCGAATTTGTTCCTGGAACCGAATCATGGTTTAGTTTTGGGTATTTAAAAACAGAAGAAAACATAGAAAATAAAGGATTTATTTCAAGGCCTACCGACCAAACATTGAAATTTGGAATCCTATTTCAAGATTATATGCCGAATCTTCCAAGTGTAAAACTATATTTAAATTTAGTATACAACACCGGACTTCCTGGAGGATCGCCATCTTATGCTGACCCCTATTTATACCAAAATAAAATGCGGGATTATCGTCGTGCTGATGTTGGATTTTTCAAAGTATTTACCGACAATAATAAAAATTTACCTGCAGGTCATTGGCTAAAAAAATTCAAGGATTTATCGGCTGGGTTGGAGATATTTAATTTGTTCAATAATTTAAATGCAATTACCAATACTTGGGTTCGTGATGTATATACAAAAAATCAGTACGGAATACCTAACTTTATGACTACTAGGGTTTTCAACTTTAAAATATCGGTTAAATTCTAAATTAGAATATCACTTTCAAGGTCCGATTTTTCAATTTTAAAATCAAATCCCAACCGCTGAACCAATTCAATTACTAGATTTTTGTACCAGTTTTCGGATTTTGGATGAATGTAAATTTTCTCAATCAATTGGCTAATATCAACATCAATTTTCAAACCATTATCAATTTTTAAATCGAAAGGAGTGACATCGGTAATTATTCGAATTTCTCTTTCGTATTGAAAACTTTTCCGTTTAAACAAAAATGGAAAAAAAGCATTGTCAAATGGAATATACTCTTTTTTATAGTCGATATAATTTACTTCGCCAATGTGTTGTTCATAGGTTTTATCCAAATGTAAGGCCTCTTGAATTCTCCCAACAGTAGATTGAATTGCCAAACCTTCGCTTTTTTGTGTGAAAATTTGCCACATAGCAAAAGATTCATATTCATTTATATGCCAACTACTTATCACCACATTTTCACGGTGTGATTTATAATAATCTAAAAATGCGGGATTATTGATGGATAATTTTCGAATTTCTTCAAATGTAGGCTCACTAAAGGTACCTTCATATTGATCTTCAAATTTATCCGAACGGGAGAGAAATAATTTTCTATATAGCAGTAAATCAACAAATTTTGACAAGTCCAAATACTTCCAAACAATAGTGTCCGGGTCTTCAGGAAGCTTGATATTTTTGTCGTTGATAAACATTTATAGAAATTAACATGATTTATTTATTCAAAACTTTGCATGGAAACCAGTTTATTGTAGGTTCCGTTTAAGGCAATTAATTGGTCGTGTGTTCCTTGTTCTACAATTTTTCCTTTTTGTAAAACCACTATTTTGTCTGCTTTTTGAATCGTAGAAAGTCGG
>CALPNL020000101.1 GCA_943324925.2 Chitinophaga pinensis
ATGTCGCCTTTGCTTCGCCCGTTCGGCTAAAGCCTCGGGTCTTTTTGTTTTTTCGCGTGAGCGATGGTAGTGGAAATCCGCTGTGGAGCATAGCGCAACAGCGATTGCAACGAACAGCGCGACCGAGTTTAATATCAATTGCTTCTTTACCGCGAACTATCTAAACGAGGGCACGCCCAAATAAAAAAAATCAACGGCAATTTTATTGACAATAACAAAAAAGTAAATTCAAGAGAAATTACACTATCATAATGTAGCTTAAATTAAGCTTTACTTAATCCTTAGTTGATAGCATTTTTTTTATTCCCAATATATTTGCTTACTTTTGATGTTTTAAAAAAATAACAATTATGGCAGTAGTTACATTAGGAGGAAATCCAATAAATACAAGTGGTGATTTACCTAAAGTGGGTTCGAAAGCAATCGACTTTAAATTGGTACAAAAAGATTTATCAATTGCTAGTTTAGCAAATTTTGCTGGTAGCAAATTGGTTTTGAATATTTTTCCAAGTATTGACACGGGAACTTGCGCTACCTCTGTTAGAAAATTCAATGAAAAAGCAAGTGCTTTACCAAATACAAAAGTGTTGTGTATTTCTAGAGATTTGCCTTTTGCACAAACTCGTTTTTGTGGTGCTGAAGGGCTAGAGAATGTAATAAATCTTTCTGATTTTAATACTGGAGCATTTGGAAAAGACTACGGTTTGGAAATTGTAGAAAGCGTTTTAGCTGGTTTACATTCTCGAGTTGTTATTATAATTGATGAAAACGGAGTGGTTCAATATGCTGAACAAGTGCCGGAAATAGCTAACGAACCTAATTATGATGCTGCTTTAGCGGTACTTTAATAGTAAGTATGGAGTTTCAAAAAGACAATACCTTCTTTACAGGTAGATTAAAAAGTTTGGTATTTGCGTTGAAGGGCGCAATAAAATTGATTACTACCGAGCACAGTATCATGGTGCAATCGACTCTTGCGGTGCTGATTACCATTGCCGGTTTTTACTTCAATATTTCCCATGAGGAATGGTTATTTCAAACCCTTGCAATCGGTTTGGTTTTGAGTATTGAAGGGCTAAATACTGCAGTAGAGAAAGTAGCTGATTTTATTCATCCGGAGTATCATACCAAAATTGGATTTATAAAAGACATTGCTGCTGGTGCTGTATTTTTTGCAGCTATGACCGCAATTGCAATTGGTTTAATGATCTATTTACCAAAATTTATTTAATATTTCCTTGATTTAATAGTTATTAGTTCAATCAAGAATGGCAAAAAAAACACTTATATCGAATAAAAAAGGAACTGATCCTGAAGATAAATTACCGTGGAAATTTGGAAAGCAATATAAAATTCTATTGGGATTTATGTTTCTGTTGTTTTCTGTAGCCTTACTTTTAGCATTTATTTCTTTTTTTATATATGGCCAGGAAGACCAGAGTGCTGTTGCTGAATTGATGAATCGTTCCAAAAATGTGAACAATTGGTTAGGGAAGTTTGGTGCTTTTTTAGCTGATTTGTTTATCTACAAGGGATTCGGAATTGCCTCCTTCTTATTTGTAAAATTCTTCTTTTTAACTGGGGCATTTTTAGTAATGGATATTCCATTTAAAAGACTAAAAAGTGTTTGGTTTTGGGATTTATATTCCATTATTGTCCTCTCCATTTTATGTGGATTTTTCGCAACTACTTTACCGGAATTGGGAGGAACTATAGGTTATGAAATGAACCTGTTTATGCAAGATTATGTTGGAAGTTCGGGAACATTTTTAATCTTGTTATTGGGGATTTTCATTTATTTGATATTCAAAATTAAGATCTCTCCAGACGCTATTAAAAGTTTTTTCGAAAGAAGTAAAAATGAAATTGATTCAGAATTAACTCCTGTTAATAAGCCTGTTTCAGATTCAACTTACAACTTAGAAGAATACGCAGTTGCTGAAGAAGAAGAATTAGAAGAGCCTATTATCAAGCCAACCTCGCAATTTGAAATTAATAAAGAAGCTTTAAAACCAACTATCAGTTCTTCTTCAGAAATCAATATGGACCCAGTTTTGAAGTCCAAAATAGAAGAACCAATCGAGGATGATTTTGACGATTTAGAAGCAAATATTTTGCCTATTGAAGACACAGATAGCGACTTTGTAATTGAAAAAGCCCACGAAGAGGATATTGTAGAAGAAAATTTAGCTTCGCGGTTGGTTGCCGACTTTGGTTTGTTTGATCCTACCTTGGAATTATCCAATTACCAATTTCCTACCTTGGATTTAATGAAAGAATATTCAACTGGCGGAATTACTATCAACCAAGAAGAATTAGAAGAAAACAAAAACAAAATCCTTGAAACATTACGTAATTATAAAATAGAAATAGCACAAATTAAAGCTACGGTAGGTCCCTCAGTTACCTTATATGAAATTGTGCCAGAAGCAGGAATTCGAATTTCTAAAATTAAAAGTTTGGAAGACGATATTGCATTGTCATTATCAGCTCTAGGAATTCGTATTATTGCTCCTATCCCAGGAAAAGGAACTATTGGAATCGAGGTTCCAAATAAGAATCCTACAATGGTTTCTATGAAAAGTGTCATCGGATCTGCTCGTTTTCAAGAGGCCGAAATGGAATTACCAATTGCTTTAGGAAAAACAATTTCCAACGAAACCTTTGTAGTCGATTTGGCTAAGATGCCCCATTTATTAATGGCGGGAGCTACAGGTCAAGGAAAATCGGTGGGATTGAATGCAGTATTAACATCGTTATTATACAAAAAACATCCGGCCGAAGTAAAATTTGTGTTGGTGGATCCTAAAAAAGTGGAATTGACCCTTTTTAATAAAATTGAAAGACACTATTTGGCTAAATTGCCAGATTCTGGTGATGCCATTATTACCGATAATGCCAAAGTAGTGAATACCTTAAATTCGCTTTGCGTGGAAATGGACAACCGTTATTCTTTATTGAAAGATGCGATGGTTCGTAACATAAAAGAATACAATGAGAAGTTCAAGTCGCGCAAATTAAATCCCGAAAACGGACACCGATTTTTACCTTACATCGTTTTGGTAGTCGATGAGTTTGCCGATTTAATTATGACCGCAGGTAAAGAAGTAGAAACTCCTATTGCTCGTTTAGCTCAGTTAGCGAGAGCGATTGGAATTCATTTGATTATAGCTACGCAACGCCCTTCGGTGAATGTAATTACCGGTTTGATAAAAGCTAATTTCCCAGCTAGAATCGCTTTTAGAGTAACTTCTAAAATTGACTCTCGTACCATTCTAGATACGCAGGGTGCCGATCAATTAATAGGTCGTGGTGACTTACTTTATTCTAATGGAAATGATGTGGTAAGGGTGCAATGTGCCTTTATTGATACTCCAGAAGTGGAGAAAATTACTGAATTTATAGGTTCTCAAAAAGCCTATGCCGACGCGTACTTACTTCCGGAGTTTGTGGGTGAAGAAAGTGGTATTAATCTTGATATGGATATTTCCGAGCGCGATTCACTGTTTAGAGAGGCAGCCGAGATTATTGTTACTGCCCAGCAAGGTTCAGCATCGTTGTTGCAGCGCAAACTCAAATTAGGTTACAACCGTGCGGGTCGATTGATAGATCAGATGGAAGCTGCAGGAATTGTAGGTCCATTTGAAGGAAGTAAAGCTCGAAATGTGAACATTACCGATTTGGCCGCTCTAGATCAATTTTTCAGTAATGAACAAAATTAAATTAGCAATGAATACCAATAGATTTTCCTTATCTAAAATTTCTCTAACCATGAAAAATGGTTTTTTCCTTTTTGCATTAACACTATTATTCAGCTTCTCATCTCAAGCGCAGGATAAAAAGGCAAAAGCTTTATTGGACGCGGTGACCGCAAAAATAAAAAGTTACGATAATATTGTTATCGATTTTAAATATTCATTGAACAATTTAAAAGAGAATATCAATCAGGAGAGTAAAGGGAATGTAACCATGAAAGGCAATAAATATGTCTTGAATTTGATGGGAGTTACCAAAATATTCGATGGAAAATACAATTATACTATTAATCCAGAAGACGAAGAAGTGGCGATTTCTAAGGTAAATGAGAAAGACGACAATGCCATTACTCCTTCAAAACTTTTGACTTTTTTTAATGCAGGTTACAAATATACATGGGACATCCCTCAAAATGTTAAAGGTCGAAAAATCCAATATATTAAACTCGTTCCTAACAATACAAAAGACCAACGAAAGGAAATTCTTTTAGGGATTGACACCCAAACTAAGAATATCTACAACCTAATTGAGGTCGGTAGAAACGGAACAAAAACCACGTTGACTGTTAATTCTTTTAAAATTAACCAACCCTTGTCCAAGAATCAATTTACCTTTGACGCTAGCAAATACCCAAAATATTACATAAATAAATTAGACTAGTTGAAGATAATTGATAAATATATTCTAAAAACATTTGCGATTACATTTACGACAGTATTTGTAATCTTGTTTTTTATATTCATACTTCAAACCATCTGGTTGTTTATTTATGATTTGGCAGGTCGTGACTTGGATTTAATGCTGGTTGTTAAATTCTTACTTTACGGGATGCCCCGAATTATTCCACTAGTTATTCCGCTTTCCGTTTTATTGGCTTCTATTATGTCCTTTGGTAACCTTGCTGAAAATTATGAATTTGCGGCAATGAAATCGGCAGGAATTTCGTTACAAAGAGCGATGAAAGGGTTGACTATTTTCATCGTTATTTTAAGTATCACTTCATTTTTCTTTGCGAACAATGTGATTCCGTATGCCGAATATAAATTCATCAATTTCAGGAAAAATATCGCACAACGCAAGCCGGCCATGGCTATTGCTGAAGGGCAGTTTAGTCAAATCGGTTTGTATTCTATAAAAGTTGATAAAAAAACAGGGGAGAACGGTAACCATCTTACGGGAGTTACCATTCATAAAAAATCAATTAATGGAGATGGAGTTCGCACGGTTATCAAGGCTAAATATGGAGATTTGGTAAGTAGTGAAAATTCAAATTTGTGGAAATTGGTTTTAAATGATGGGTATTATTACGAAGACATCATTCCAAACAAATGGGAAGATCGTAAGAAAATCCCATTTGCGAAAGCGACTTTCAAAAAGGATGTCATCAACATGGATTTGTCTATTTTAAATGGTGATCAAGACAATCAGAGTATTACCAATACTTCTAACATGCTAAATTTAAGCGAGTTGAATTACACAATTGATTCATTGAGAAAAAATTACAAACGCGATGTAATTTCCTTTGCCGATAACGTGCATCAGCGATCGGGACTTTTAAATGTAAATCAATCGATTTTACCAATGAAAGTCGACCAGGTAAAACCCGATTTATTGGCCTTATTGACTACCAGTGAAAAACTGCAAATTCTACAATTTGCGTCAAGCAGTGTTTCCAATACTTTATTTTCTATTGAGAGTTCGAAAGACGAATTGAATATGAAACAAATTGCTATCAATGATCATTTAGGAGCGGTTTATGACAAATTTGTAGTTGCCTATGCTTGTTTGCTAATGTTTTTTATTGGAGCACCATTGGGAGCAATTATTAGAAAAGGGGGAATTGGTTTGCCAATAGTATTCGCGGTAATTATCTTTATTTCATTTCACTTTATCAATACCTTTGGAAAGCGCTTAGCAGAAGAGAACGGAATTGATCCTTTTTTAGGATCGTGGTTGTCATCGATAATATTGACGCCTTTGGCTATTTTACTAACATATAGAGCTACCAATGATATAGGATCGTTTAATTTAGACGTGATCACTGTGCCGTTCCAAAACTTAATGAAAAGACTATTTCCAACACAAAATTAAATACAATGACCCTTCCTAAATTTCAATTAAACACCATAGAAGAAGCTATTGAAGACATTCGCCAGGGGAAAGTCATTATCGTTGTTGATGATGAAGATCGGGAGAATGAAGGTGATTTTTTGGCTGCTGCCGAAAAGGTAACGCCAGAGATGATTAACTTCATGGCTACCCACGGACGTGGATTAATTTGCGCGCCTTTAACAGAAAACAGATGCAAGGAATTGGGGTTACACGTGATGGTGAACAACAATACCGATCCTATGGAAACGGCATTTACGGTATCGGTAGATTTGCGTGGTAATGGAGTAACTACAGGAATTTCAGCTGCTGATAGAGCTAAAACGATTTTGGCATTATGTAATTCGGAAACGAAGCCGCACGATTTAGCGCGACCTGGACACATATTTCCATTAATCGCAAAACAAGGTGGTGTGTTAAGAAGAACGGGACATACCGAAGCTGCAATTGACTTTGCACGTCTCGCTGGATTCAAATCGGCGGGAGTGATAGTGGAGATTATGAATGAAGATGGTTCGATGGCACGATTACCACAGTTGGTTGAAGTAGCCAAGAAATTCGATTTAAAATTAGTTTCTATTGAGGATTTAGTGGCGTATCGCATGCTTCACGACAGTTTGATTGTTAAGAAAGAAGATTTTGATGTGAGCACACGATTTGGCACGTTCCGAATGAGAGCCTATTTACAAACCACGAACAAGCAAGTTCATATTGCTTTGTCTAAAGGGAATTGGAATTTGGGTGAGCCAATACTGACGCGCATCAATTCCACTCAAATAAATAGCGACATTCTAGGGGCTTTAACTCACGATGCCGACAAAAACCTAGATTCTATTTTCAGCGTGATTAATCAAGCTGGAAGAGGGGCTGTTTTGTTCATTAACCAGGAGTTGGAATCTTATAATTTGTTGAATCGAATAGGCGAATTGAAAGTACTACAAAACCAAGGAGAAATGAAGGCGCCGTTGATAAAAATGGATGCTAAAGATTTTGGAATTGGGGCTCAGATCCTACACGATATCGACATTTCCAACATCCGATTAATTTCGAATTCCGAGCAAACCAAGCGAGTTGGAATGATAGGTTATGGGTTGGAGATTTCAGAATACGTAAAATACTAGGCGATTTTAGTTTCTAAGTGATGGTAAATGAAATAATTACTTGATTGGGTAGTTATTTTCTTGATATTTTCTAAATAAATGTTTTAGAAATCAAAAAAAGGTTACTATATTTGCAACCGCATTCAGCAAATGGGTGCGTCTTATTGGAGAAATGGCAGAGCGGTCGAATGCGGCAGTCTTGAAAACTGTTGACTGTAACAGGTCCGGGGGTTCGAATCCCTCTTTCTCCGAGAAAAGGATGTTTCAAAAGAAACATAAAATCTCAAGAACCCTTTAAACATCAGTGTTTGAAGGGTTTTTTGTTTTTTTGAATTTGTCAAAAAACACATAAAAACGCATATTTTAGTTACCCTATAGG